>NZ_JBPCPN010000059.1:0-132972 GCF_050999135.1 Candidatus Dormiibacter sp.
TCGCTGAAGGCGGCCCAAGTGGCCATCATCGAGGAGAAGGAGGTGGTGCCAGAGCTGGCGGCGGCCGGCTAAGTGTTGTGGATGACGTGGTCGTCGTTCTTACACCACTTGACAGGACGTGGCCCCCGCCAGGTGCTCCAGCTGGCCACCGTTATGCCGGGCGACGTACCCGCCGACCACTGTTGGGGCGGTCACACCGATGATGTCCCAGCTGTTCAGGCCCACCCCAAGCTGATCCACATACAGCTCGAAAAGCGCTCTCTGCAGATCCTCGTCTGCTTTGGAAAATTGGGCACCGATCGCCAATGCCCCCGCCAGCCGTACTTCATGCCATTCGCTGGACAGCAGTGACGTGATGTCACGAAGCGAAAGGCCTTGGTAGTACCTGCGCACGACGCTTCGGATCAGCGGGACGCGAACTCCTAGAAAGCGATCGCCCTCACCATAGCCACCGGCTTCAGTACGAAAGAAGCGCTGCGAGAAAGCCGCGGTTTCCGCGTTTTGCAGGGCTTCGATGTCGGTTCTGACCCAGGAGGCGGCACTCATCTAAAAGCCCCAACGCTCCGCACCACACAATCGCACCCGCAGAACGCGTAAGAGTGTATTAGCTCGGCCGTGCTGCCTTTGCTGGCTCGGCCCTCGCCGGCTCGGTGACTGCGGCCGCAGCTGCGCCAGAAGCCGCTCCGGCCGCCGGCTCAGTGGGGATTGAAGCCAAGGTTGCCAGCGGCACCACCTGCCTGAATCCGTCCATCGCCGCTTCCCAGTCCGCCAACAGCGCAGATGCCCTGGCGCTGCCGGTTCGCTGCCGATGCTCTTCGACGAGCGCCCTCAGCGCGGGCGAGTCGACGGGCGGCACGGGCCGCACAGTCACGCTGTCGGGATTGTGCTGGGCCCACTCGCGGATGTAGGCCACGCCGCCCGTCATGCCTGCGCCGACGTTCCAACCGACAGGTCCCAGAGCGACCACCACACCGCCCGTCATGTACTCGCAGAAATGGTCGCCGGCCCCTTCCAGGAGTGCGGTGGCACCCGAGTTGCGGACGCCGAAACGCTCCCCCGCCCGGCCGGCCAGGAAGAGCCGGCCGCCAGTGGCGCCGTAGAGGCAGGTGTTGCCGGCCAGCACCGGATCCACGCTGGCATCTTCGGCAAAGGGACGGATGGCTATGACCCCGCCGCCCATGCCCTTGCCCACATAGTCGTTCGCCTCGCCTTCCAGCGCCAGCTCGACGTCTCCGTCCAAGAAGGCGCCGAAGCTCTGGCCGGCGCTCCCCTGGTAGGCGCGGCGCTGGCCCGGGCTGAGATCAGCGCCCACGGTGCGGTCGCAGTTCTGAATCCGACCGCTGCTGGGTGCCGCCGCGGGGGGCTCGCCGTTGCGTCGCCAGAGCCGCCGTCGGGGTGCGGCCGGATCGGCCGGGGGCTGAAGCAGGAATCCCACATCCAGGTCACGTCGATCGCCGCTCGGTTGGAGCAGTTCCACCCGGCCCACCACTTCGTCGATCGAGCGAGCACCCGCCTGGGCCAGATACTCGCGCGCCTCTTCCGCAATGAGCGTCAGGTAGTTGATCACCGACTCGGGCCGGCCCGTGAACTTGGCGCGCAGATCATCGCGCTGGGTGGCGATGCCTGTGGGGCAGGTGTTGAGATGACACTGACGGGCCATGTCGCAGCCCAGAGCTACCAGCACGCCGGTGCCGAAGCCGAATTCTTCAGCGCCCAGCAGGGCGGCGATCACTATGTCCCGGCCGCTCTTCAGACCGCCGTCGGTCCTGACGCTCAGCCGCTGCCGCAGGTCATGGGCGACCAGCACCTGCTGCGTCTCGGCGAGGCCCAGCTCCCAGGGCGAGCCGGCGCCCTTGATGGAAGAGAGCGGCGAAGCTCCGGTACCCCCGTTGTGGCCGCTGATCAGCACGTAGTCGGCCCGGGCTTTGGCCACACCCGCCGCGATGGTCCCCACCCCCGCTTCGCTGACCAGCTTGACGCCGATCCGAGCCCGCGGGTTCACTGTCTTCAGGTCCAGGATCAACTGCGCCAGGTCCTCGATCGAGTAGATGTCGTGGTGCGGCGGCGGGGAGATCAGCTGCTGGCCGGGCTGCGCGTGGCGCAGGCGGGCGATCAGCTCGGTCACCTTTAGGCTCGGCAGCTGGCCACCCTCGCCCGGCTTCGAGCCCTGGGCGATCTTGATCTCGATCTCTTGAGCCCGGCGCAGGTAGGCGGGCGTCACCCCAAAGCGAGCGGAGGCGATCTGCTTGATTCGGTTGTCGCGGACCGGCTCGGGGTCAGAGTAGTAAGCCGGTTCCTCGCCACCCTCACCGGAGTTGGAGCGGGCGCCAATCTGGTTCATCGCCTCGGCGAGCGCAGCGTGCGCCTCGGGTGAGAGGGCGCCCAGGGACATGGCTGTCGAGATGAAGCGCTTGCGAATCTCGCTGGCCGGCTCCACTTGCTCCAGCGGCACAGGTTCGCTCGGCCGCCGGATCTTGAGCAAGTCGCGCACGTCCTGCGGGGGACCCATGCTTGACAGCTCCCGCCAGCGAAGGTATTGCTCCTGGTCGCCGGTCTCAGCCGCCTTCTGCGCCGCCCGCACAGCCTGGGGGTTGTAAGCATGGAATTCGCCTGTCTTCCGGAACCGGACGCGGCCGTAGTCGGGCAGCGCGTCCTTGCCTGCCGGTAGGGCGTCACCTCCCCAGGCCGATTGGCTCCAGGCCTCCAGCTGCGTTTGCAGGGAGGCGAGGTCGTCGCCGCCAAGGCGTGAAGGCACCCCCCGCAGGCAGAGCTGCATCACCTCGGCCCCGAGCCCCAGCGCCTCCAAAACCTGCGCCCCCCGGTAGGAGGCCACGCAGCTGATTCCCATCTTCGCCATCACCTTCAGCAGGCCGTGCTCCAGCGCATGCCTGTACTGCACTTGGCCCGCCTCGCCCTCATCGGTGTTGGCGGTGGCAAAGCCGAGGTAGGGATGCACAGCGCTGGCCCCGACAGTGATGAGGCAGGCGAGGTCGTGCACATCTATCACATCCCCGGCGACGCTCACGAGGTCCTTCTGGAGGCGCTGGCCAGATGCCAGCAAGCGCTCGTGAACGGCGCCGGCGGCGAGGGGGGAGGGAATCGGCAACCGATCGGGCCGCGCGTTTCGATCGCTCAGGGCCAGGATGCCGTCCGGTGCGTGTTCGGCTTGGTCGCAGAGTCGGAGGAGCGCATCGCGCAGCGACTCACCGGGACTGATGGTCGCGTCCAGTACAAGTGCCGAGTCGAGCACTCGGGCGAGTTCGCCGGCGCCCAACACCGGCGACTCCAACTCCAGCAGCGGATGACCTTTGGCGCTGATGGCTGGGTGATGGCGAAGGCCGAGCTCGTCGCCAGCGATGTTGCCGGGCAGCAGAGTTCGGCCCCGAGCGCCGAGCATCACTCGCAGAGACATGACCGAGCGCTCCCGGAGCGAGTCGATCGCCGGGTTGGTGACCTGGGCGAAGCGCTGCCGGAGGCGGTGGCTGACACGGCGGGGCGTGCGACCCAGCGGCGAGATCGGAGTGTCGTCGCCCATCGAGTAAACGGGGTCCTGGCCGGTCGCCGCCATGACCTGGACCACCATCTTCACGTCCTCCGCCCCCCAACCGTGCAGCCGCTGCTGGCGCACCAGGTCCTGAGGCGTTTCCACGTCGCGATGGCGGCGCTCGATCGGCACGAGCACCCGGTCGGCCAGCAGTCCGTAATCGTGCCGCGAGGCGACGAAGCTTTTCGCCTCGGCGTCGCGATGGACTGTGCCTTCACGCACGTCGACGAGCAGGAGCTGGCCCGGCCCCAGACGACCGCGCTCGATTACGTCGGCGGGTTCGAGTGGCACCACGCCGGCCTCCGAGGCGGCGACCACCAGCCCGCTGCGGGTGATCTGATACCTGACCGGCCGCAGACCGTTGCGGTCGAGCGCTGCACCTGCCACCCGGCCGTCTGAAAAAGCCAGCGCGGCCGGCCCATCCCAGGGCTCGAAGCGAGTGGACTGGAAACGGTAGAAGTCGCGCACCCTCGGCGCCATGTCACCCCGCGCTTCCCACGCGTCCGGCACCAGGGTCATTAGCGCTTCGGCGGCGTCGAAGCCGCGCTGAACCAGCAGCTCCAGGACATTGTCCAGCGCGGAGGAGTCCGAACCCGCCGTCACCACCGGGCGCAGCTCCTCAGGGAGTTCGGCCTGGCGAGCGCGCATGAAGGCTCGATTCGCTGTGATGGTATTGATCTCGCCGTTGTGGGCCAGCAGACGGAACGGTTGAGCCAGCCGCCAGTCGGGCAGCGTGTTGGTCGAATATCGCTGGTGGAAAACCGCCAGCTGGCTCTCGGTGGCAGAGTCCTGGAGGTCAAGGTAGAAGGCGGCCAAATGCGTCCCTGCCATCAGGCCCTTGTAGACGATGGTGCGGCTGGAGCAGGATGGGATGTACATCCGCACGCCCTGTTTCGTGGCGCGCGACTCAGCCAGGCGTCGGGCGCGGTAGAGCAGGCCTTCCCACTCGCTTTCGCCGCAGTCAGGCCGGGTGATCACCGCGTGCCAGATCTTGGGGACGGTGGCCCGCGCTCGGCTGCCCAAGCTCTCGAGATCGATCGGCACCAAGCGCCAGTCGACCACGCCCAAACCCTCCTTGGCCAGCCCCTGGGCCAGCGTCGTCCGGGCTCGCTCGTCCCAATCGAAGAGCACAGCGACTGCCGTGTCGGCTGGGAAGAGGCGGCGAGGGATCTGGATCAGGAGCCCGGCGCCGTCGCCACTCTTGCCATCGGCGTCGAGGCCGCCGCGGTGGGCCAGCCTCGCCAGCGCACCTGTGCCGAGAGTGACAACACGATGGCTGGCCGGCCCTCCGGGGGTGGCGACGAAGCCCATGCCGCAGGCTGCTCGATCGGCGCGCAGGTCACCTGGCCAGTGGGCGCGGGTGGAGCTAGCGAAAGGCGCCATCCCGCAGAAGGCTAAGGGCGAGGAATCGCCATCCATGGTGACCGCTCTACAACCGATCGGCAGTAAGCTCGTGGCCGGATTACAGACTGTACCGATGGTTAGGCCAAGACCGCAGGGCGGACGTCAGTTAGCTTTCTGCCGGCGTTTATAGTGAGCCTTGCGCCATTGCTGGCCCCGATCCGGACCAGCGCGGACGGCTGAAACAAGGAGTTGCGTCATGGCCCACGGCGAAGTAGACGCTGGTCACCTGACACCGCGATCCACTTTCTACGACCAGGGCCGGTTCGGAAGGCTTTTCCCGACGCTGCCGCCGTTCGCCGCCGACACACCGTTGATCCGTGCAGCGCTCACTGAATTGGGTGCTCCAGGCGGCGCGATGGACGCCGGCGACGACCTTAGCGATCCGATCACACTGATCACCGATCCGGCGAAGAGCCTGCAATCCCAACAACCCGACCATGACGGCGGGATTCACATTTCTGGGCCAGTTTCTGGATCACGACATGACCTTCGATCCGACCTCGAGTCTCGCCCGGCGTCAGGACCCCGAGTCCATCCGCAACTTTCGAATTCCCCTGCTCGACTTGGACAGCCTGTATGGGAGCGGTCCCGGGGCCTCGCCGCAGCTCTACGATCAGTCGCTCGATGGCGGCCGGACGAGTTTTCTCACCGAGCCGATACCCGGCTCGGAGGCGGTCTCGGTCGACGGCAGCCCACGCCACGACGTGCCTCGCAACAGCCAGCTCATCGCCATCGCGGGTGATCCCCGCAATGATGAGAACCTGATAGTCTCCCAGCTTCACCTGGCCTTCTTGCGTTTCCACAACACGGTGGTGACTGACGTCAGGGCTGAACTGGGGTCTGGTCACACCACTGACGAACTCTTCGCCGAGGCTCAGCGGACCGTGCGCTGGCACTATCAATGGCTCATCCTGCACGAGTTCCTGCCCAAGACTGTCGGCCAGGCAACTATCGACGATGTGCTCAACAACGGGCTCAAGTACTTCAGGTGGCGTCACAACCCCTATATCCCTGTGGAGTTTTCGGTGGCCGCCTACCGCTTCGGCCACTCTCAGGCTCGGCCTAGCTACCGGGCGAACTTCGGCACCAGCGCCACGGATCCGTCACAGCAGTTCTTCGCGCTGTTGTTCGACCCCAGCGCAGTCAATCCCGACGATCCTACGGACCTCCGTGGCGGACGCCGCGCGGCGCGCCGGTTCATTGACTGGCAGACCTTCTTCGACTTCGGAGACAGCCGGGCGCGGCCAAATAAGAAGATCGACACCATCCTCTCGACTGTGCTGTTCCATCTCCTGGGCCAGCCGCCCGATTCGCCAACCTCGCTCCCGACGCGGAACCTGCTGCGCGGCCTGACCATGGGGGTGCCGTCCGGCCAGCGCGTCGCTCAGGCGATGCAGCTGCCGCAGCTGGCGCCCGGCGACCTCGCCGACCTATCGCTGCTGCACCTGCAGCAGAGCACACCGCTGTGGTTCTACATCCTTCGAGAAGCTGCTGTGACCGCCAACGGTGAGCACCTCGGCCCGGTCGGCGGCCGAATCGTAGCCGAAGTGCTCGCGGGGTTGATCCAGGGCGACAGCCAGTCGTACCTCAAACAGCAGCCAGACTGGACCCCGACCTATGGCTCAGGTGGCGCTTTCACGATGGTTGACCTGCTCAAGACGGGGGGTGTCGTGGCGACGATCGCCTAGCGTCACTTCCCTGTACGGCACCGATTGGCGTCAGCCGACAGGCCCGGCCACCTGCTCGCGCCGACGAGCCACAGCGGCCGTGCAGGCGCAAGTGGGTCGAGCGGAGGGATGCAGCCCCCAGCCACGTGACGATCAGCGCCGCAACCAGTGCGGCCAGCCCCCCGGGCGTCCGAGGTCCGCGGTCGGCACCGCCTGGATGACCAGACCCATCGCGATCAAGGCGCCGCCCAGCCAGCCGATCGGTGTGGGCCGCTCATGAAGCAGCAGCAGCCCCAGCGTCGCGGCGGTCAGAGGCTCCGCCAGACCTAGCGTGGTGGCGCGGGCGGCGGGGACCGCTCGAAGGCCGCGTCCGAAGAGCAGGTAAGCGAGCGCCGTCGTGATGAACCCCAGCCAGCCGATCAGGAGCAATCCGGGCAGCCCGGCAAGTTGCTGCAGGTTCTGACCCAGCCAGAACGGCACCAGTAACAGTGCGCCGGCGCCAAAGCTCGCGGCAACCACAGCTCGGCTCGAGTGCCCCGCTCGCAGCAGTCGCCGCGCGCTGACTGTGAAGCAGGCGTAGGCCAGACCGGCGCCGAGGGCGGTGGCGACACCGGCGGGCACGACCCGCGCGCCCGGCCCGACCAGAGCCAGCACGCCCGCCAGGGCGAGCGCTGTGGCGGCCGCCCAGCGAAGGCCGGGACGTTCGCCGATGAGAAGGCCCAACAGTCCGGCGAACACTGGGCCCGAGCCGATGGCGACCACTGTGCCGAGAGCCACGCCAGTGGTCGCCACAGCGGAGAAGAAGAACAGCTGATAGGCGGCCACGCTGACCGCAGCCACTGTTGCAGTCAACGGCCGGCTAAAGAGAACCTGAAGCAGTGGCCGTGGGCCCCCGCTGAGCAGGGCCACAAGTACCAGGGCGAGACCGCCGACGGCTGTGCGCAACGCGCCCACTGCCAGCGGCGCCGCGTGGGCTCCGGCCAGCGCCTGGGCGGTGCCCGTGGTGCCGAAGAGAATAGGCGCGATCAGCAGCAGAAGAGTCGCCTCTCGCAGCGAGAGGCCAGGGCGTGAAGTGGTCTGCGCTCTGCTGCCCACCTCAGCCGTCGGCTGCGGCTGGGCGCCACGTTGGGGCGGTCCAGTTCAACCTGGCCCGCACCCAAATCGCCGATCCGGAGGCAGCGGCGATTTCACTCACGAGCCGGTTCGGGCAGCGCAAAACCTCAAGCAGGACGCGCTGGGGCTGCAGAAGGGGACGCCTGCCGTCCCTCTCTTCTTCGCCTGTCCCGGCCGTCGCCGAGCAAGCTGTGCACCCGCAGCGCGACCGTGAGGTTGAGCCGAATCTCGGGATCCTCCAGGGAGGAGCCGGTGATCTCACGGATCCGCTCCAACCGATAGCGGAGCGTGTTGGTGTGGATCCGGAGCCGGCGGGCCGCCGCCTGCTGCTCACCTTGCTCCAGGTACGCCTTGAGCGTCGCCACCAGGTCGGCGCCCCGTTCCGCGTCGTACTCGACCAGCGTGCCGAGATAGCGTTGAGAGAACTCCACCAGGCGGTCAGGGCTGACGCCGGCCAGGAGCCCCGTCAGACCCAGCTCCGGCACGGCGACGATCTGCGCCCAGCGCCGGAAGCGGGCCAGTGTGTCCATCACGGCCCGCACCTCCCGGTGAGCGGTCGCGACACCGGCCGGGGCCTCGACCGCCGCTGAGTAACCGACGGAGACTGTAAAACCCGGCCGCCAGTCGCCGAGCGCTTCACGGACCTGGACCGCCAGGGCGCGCAGGCGAGCCTGCGGGTCGCCGGGTTCGGGGCCGAGCGGAATCAGCGCGACGACGCTATCGGAGCGGGCTTGGAGGAGAGCGCGGGGATGAGAAGCGCGCACAACGCCTGAGACGCGCCGGTACAGCTCGCGCTTCACCGCTTGGATCGACTCCTCAGTCAGGTTCCGATTGCGCAGGAAGGCCCGAAAGTCGTCGACATCAGTGACCAGCACGACGTGGCGCCCAAGCAGCGGGTAGCGCAGGTGCCGGGAACGCCGCTGGGCGGCCGGCTCGTCCCCGTAGGTGCCGTGGATCAGGTCGTCGACGAACTCGCCCCGCACATGCTCTTCAGCCTCCGCCACCTCTCGCTCCTTGGTCAGGGCGAAAGCCATGACCAGAGCCGCCTGCTCGACGGCCATGTAGGCGAGTTCCTCGTTGTCGGGTGGCTGGTCCAAGATGGAGATGACGCCCAGCAGTTCCCGGGCGGCCATGATCGGCGCGATGATGCGCGGCCGCTGCATTCCGAGGTGGGGGAAAGCCTGCACCTTCATGGGATGCCTGTGCTCGGCAACCTGGCGGAGGACGCTCTGGATCTCGGGGTCGTAGAGCACCCTGGGCGGGGTGCCGTGGTGGTGGATGGTCTCCCGCCGGTGAGCGTCAACGCTGCCACCCGCGTGAGCCAGCAGATGGAAGGAGGCGTCCTCGACCGAGACCGGGCTGCCCAGCAGTTCCGCCAACGTGCGGCAGATCTCGCTCACGCCCTTGCCGTCGAGGAGCAGCTCGGTGAAGCGGCGATGGATATCGAGCGAGCGCTTCAGCCGCCAGTGCTCGGCGTTGATGATGCGCTCCAACAGCGGCTCCATCAGATCTGCCCAAGCCACCTCCTCGCCGACAGTCAGGAGCGGGATGCCGAGGTGGTCCGCCTCCCTGACCATCTCGGGCGGCAGCTGCGTCAGGGAGCGGCCGAGCTTCACGACGAGGCCTGAGCCTCCCGCTGCCGCGATCTTGCTGACAAGGCGCGTCAGAGCGTCGACGTCTTCCTGGAGGCGGAAACCTGTGGTGAGCAGCAGGTCGTGCGGGCGCAACCGGTCCTCTGTCTCTGGTGTCTCCATCACGCGGACCCACTCGATCGACCTGTCGAGACCGGCGCCGCCGCCGACCAAGACCGCCTGCGAGAGGCCGTCGAAGTGCATGGCCTGACGCAGCGTGGGGGGCGGGATCCGCGGCTCCTCCCCAGACTCAGGTTCGCGGGCAGAGGTGACCATGCCTAATTATGGTGTTCGCCACACAAAGCCGGAAGATGTTGATTGTCAACCGCTGCCTATCCGTTCCCTCCAGGCAGTCCTAACCTGAAGCGCGATGGCAGTCTCCCGCATCTCACCGATCGTCGAGCTCCGGCTTGGGCTCCTGATTAGAAAGGCGGGTTTGCCAGTGCCGTAGGAGCGGCCCGGAGAACCCCGCCTCAGTTGACTGGGGCGGGGTTCTTTGTTATCAGGATCAGCCAGAGGTAGACATGATGGAACAGGAACGAGAGACTTACGACCAGCTACGCAGGAGCTTTGCGGAGCTGGACGAAGCTGCGTGCCGTCGGGCGGCGGAGCGGGTTCAGGCCGGCGAGCGACCCCAGGCGGCCTTTGCCCAGGAGTCGGTGATGGTGCAGCTGGTCCGCTGCTACAACTGAGCAGTCAGGGGGAGGACTCCCGGTCCGGCTTGCCAGGAGGCGGAAACTCTGGGTGTTGCAACTCGCCGGCTGACGGCCGGCGAGAGTCAGGGGAGCGGAGGTCTGTCAGGGGAGGCGTGACTCCCCTGACCGCTCAGAACCTGAGGGCCGAGTTGGTCAATGTCACCGCGAGGGCGACCAGCAGGACGAGGCCGAAGCCCCCAGCCAGACAGAGCGCCTGCCGCCGCACCCAGCGCTCCACGTCCGCCTCGGATTCCTGAAGCTCAGCCGAGTACAGCTGATCGAAGAGCTGCTCGCAGAAGCCGCGCAGAAGGTCGCTCGGCGACGACTCCAGATATGCCTCGAGAGTGAACAGCTCGCTGGAGGCGGGCGGCAGCAGAGGCCATCGGATCTGAAGGCGTCGCGGCCAGAGCGCTTTCGCGGCGCAGTAGAGACCGGCCAGCAGGGTCAGTATCGCAAGCAGGCTCACCAACCAGATGAAGGCCGGCCGAGCCGAGCGCTCAGAAGCCAGCAGTCCCAGAAGGATGCCAGTTGCAGCGGCTCCCGTGGCAGCTCTCTGCTGCAGCGCCCGCAAGTTCTGGACCCGAGCGTCGACGCCGCGTGAAAGCTCCTGATAGACGGCCTGCAGCTGCGCCAGCTCCACCTCAGAACACTGTTCCGCTGGGATACTTTCGCACAGTCAGAATCCAGACCTCCCGCTCTGCCAGGTCGACTGCAAAGCCCACCACCACATCAGGCGTGAGCCAGAGTAGCCGCTTGCTCATGGGCCTGCCCATGACAATCACCTGGGCGGCCGGCGAGGGCAGGCTGAGGCCGTGGGCCAAGGGGTTGGACTCCAGCTGCAGCCAAGCCTCGGCGGCCTGTGTCGGATACGCAGCCTCGCCGGCCTGCCACTGGGTTTCCGCCTCGGCGCCGGCCCAGGTGACGCGCCAGCGCTCGACGCTCACGCCGGCTGGGCTTGACTTCCCAATCGGCGGCGGCCTGGCTTCCCAGGGCGCGCACTGGCGGTTGCCTTCGGCTGGCGTTGCCCGCTCAGATTCTTCCGCTCGCGAAGGCGGTGGTGGCCGTATTCAGGGTTGATCTCGATGGGTTCCAGCAGCCACTCCCGCATGGCCGGCTCAGCATATAGCCGGGCCGTGACGTTCCAGCTGCGCTCGAGTTGGCCCAGCGCCCCGAACGCTCCAGTGTCGACGGCGGCTTGGGCCGTCTCAGCAAACTCGCGCAGGAACTGCGCGTGCCATTCCACCGGTAGCAGCCGCAGCCAGGGCAGCGTGCCGGGCGCCTTGGCAGTCAATGCTTTCCGCGCAGCGTCACCCTCCAGCCCCGCCAGCAGCAGGGAGGCGGCGGTGCGCAGGCTGTCCCGAATGCCTTCTTCGCGCTTAGCCTCCACAAGCATCAGGTCAGCTCCGTCCCGGCGTTGGAGCAGCACGTCCTGGCCTGACTCACTGACCTTCAGTACCTCACCGCTGCGGCGGACTATGTCACTGAAGTTGCGCTTTGCCATATCCATGGCACCTAGCTTACAACACTAGTTCTGAAGTAGCCGACGGCGTAAGTCTCGGAGATTACGCTCAGGCGCCGTCGGCTACCTTCCCAGCGTTGGCGAGGCTGTCCACGTCTTTAGCGAGGCGCCGCTCGAGGAGAGCCTGCTCAGCCGAGTTTGAAGTCAGGGCCGATGCGCGCCGGCCGGCAGCGACAGCCTCCGCCTCCCGACCCAAATCGCGCAGCAGCACTGCGCGGGTCGCGTGAAGGAGATGGTAGTTGTCAAGCCGGTTTCGGACCTCGTCGATCTCGGCCAGGGCCTTCCCAGGACCTTCGACATGGCTCCGCGCTATCGCCCGGTTGAGCCTCACCACGGGCGATGGATCGAGTGCCAAGAGCATGGTGTAGAGACCGAGGATCTCCCGCCAGTCGGTCTCTTCCCAAGTCGGCCCCTCGCAGTGCACAGCGGCGATCGCCGCCTGCACCTGGTAGGGGCCCAGGCGGTGAAGCGCTGCGGCGCGATGGATGAGCCGGACCGCCTCGGCGATTGCCCGTCGATCCCAGAGCGAGCGGTCCTGATGCTCCAGCAGCACCAGCCGGCCCTGACCGTCAAGTCGCGCAGACCAGCGAGCGAGATGAAGGCGGATCAGGGCGAGCAGACCCAGGGGCTCAGGCACGTCGGGCAGCAGACGTATCAGCAGCTCAGCCAGCCACTCGGCATCGCGGGCCAGGTCGTGGCGGACGGGCGCGTCACCGCCAGTGGCGAGATGGCCTTCGTTGAAGACCATGTAGAGCACTGTGAGCACCTCGTCGAGTCGCGGCCGAAGGTCTTCTGGACCTGGCAGTCGGTAGGGGATGCCGGCGTCGACAATCTTGCGCTTGGCTCGCACAATCCGCTTGGCGAGCGTCGGCTCAGGCACGATAAAGGCTCGGGCGATCTCGGGAGTCGTGAGGCCCACCACGGCGCGCAGCGTGAGGGCGACCTGGGCCTCCCGGGCGAGGGCCGGGTGACAGCAGGTGAAGATGAGCCGCAGGCGATCGTCGGCTTCCCGCCGCGGGCGCTCAGGCAGGGCGCCGATCAGTTCGAGCTTCGCGCGCTGCTTGGCGTCACGCCGAAGCCGGTCCAAGCCCTTGCGGCGCGCTGTCGTCAGGAGCCAGGCGCCAGGCCGCTCCGGCACGCCATCCCTGGGCCAGTGCTCGAGGGCCTCGAGCAGCGCTTCGGAGACCAGGTCCTCCGCCAGGTCGAAGTCGCCGAGAATGCGGACCAGGCTCGCTGTGAGCCGGCCCGCCTCCTCTCGGAAGACTCGCTCGAGCGAGACCTCGCTGCTGGTTGTACTAGCGCTGGATGACAGGTCTGACCTCCACCTTGCTGCTCGGCGAGGGGAAGGTCCGAGCAATGGTCAGCGCCTCGTCGAGGTCGGCGGCTTCCAGGATGCCATAGCCACCAACTGACTCCTTGGCTTCCATGAACGGCCCGTCAACGACGGTCGCCTCCCGGCGGGCGTTCAGAACCAGCGTCGTCGCGGTGTGCGGCGGTTGGAGCTGATGGCCTCCGACCATCTTTCCCTGAGAGGCGAGCTTGGCCCACCACTCGCCGATCTCGGCATAGATCCTCTGCCGTTCGTCCTCAGGGCCGGTGTCCTCCCACTCGCCGCGGGTCAACAAGAGCATGTACTTCATGTCGGTTCCTCCTAGGTGATAAACGTTGATCCTGCACCTACGACGAAGACCGCGGGTCAAAATGGACAGGCCAGCACTCAAATGGTGCTGATGAGGGCGAATAAGTTCTACTCCCGCCGACTCGGTGATCCAGATCGGGTTGCTTTTCGAGAGCGAGGGAGCCGCAGAGCCGTGGCTCCCAGTGAGGCGCCGCCTTAGCTCAGGCGTCGGAGGCTAGCAGCTGCCTGACCACCATGTTCAGCACGCCGCCGTGGCGGAGATACTGAAGGTCCTTCTCATTGTCAAGCCGGGCGAGCACCCGGAAGGTCTTGCTCTCGCCGGCGGCCGAGCGCGCCTCGACCTCCAGCTGCTGGCGAGGGCTGAGGTCTTGAGCCAAACCGCGAATCGAGAACTCTTCCTCGCCCGTCAGGCCGAGCTGCTGGCGCCCGTCGCCGGGGCTGAACTGGAGCGGCAGGATGCCCATGCCTACCAGGTTGGAGCGGTGGATGCGCTCGTAGGACTCGGCGATGACAGCTCGGACGCCGAGGAGCTTGGGCCCCTTGGCGGCCCAATCGCGGGAGGAGCCGGAGCCGTACTCCTTACCGGCCAGCACGATAAGAGGTACGCCTTCGGTGCGATAGCGCTCGGCGGCGTCGAAGATGGTCATGACCTCGCCGCTGGGCTGATGTCGGGTCCAGTAGCCCTCCTTGCCCTGGGCGAGCTCGTTGCGGAGACGGATGTTGGCGAAGGTGCCCCGCATCATGATCTCGTGATTGCCCCGCCGGGAGCCGTACGAATTGAACTCCCGCGGCGCGACGTCACGCTCCTGTAGGTACTGCCCGGCCGGGCTGGCGCTTGGGATCGAGCCGGCAGGCGAGATGTGATCGGTGGTCACCGAGTCGCCCAGCACGGCGAGAGCTCGGGCATCCTCGATGTCGCGCAGCGGCTCCAGCTCAGGCACCAGCTTCTCGAAGTACGGCGGCTCCTGGACGTAGGTCGATTCGGCGTCCCAGGCGTACGCCTCACCGACTGGCGCGCGCATCTGCTGCCAGTGCTCGTCGCCGTCATAGATGCGCGAGTACTGCTTGGCGAAGAACTCAGGTTTGACCGACTCCCGGATGGCAGCTTCCACCGCTTCGGAGCTGGGCCAGATCTGGCGGAGGTAGACCGGCTCACCGGTCTTCTCGCTGTTGCCGATGGGTTCCTCACTCAGATCCTTGCGGATGGTTCCCGCCAGGGCGTAGGCGACCACCAGCGGGGGCGAGCCCAGGTAGCTTGCTCGCACCAGAGGATGGATGCGGGCCTCGAAGTTGCGGTTGCCAGAGAGCACAGCCACCACGCTGAGATCCTGCTCCTGGACCTCGGCCTCGATCTCCGGGGTGGCCAGCGGTCCCGAGTTGCCGATGCAGGTAGTGCAACCATAACCGACTGTGAAGAACCCCAGCTGCTCCAGCGGCTGCATCAGGCCTGCCTGCTTCAGATAGTCGGTGACCACCCGGGACCCGGGTGCGAGCGACGTCTTGACATAGCTGGGCACGCGAAGCCCTGCCTCGACCGCGTTCTTCGCCAGCAGACCGGCGGCCAGCATGACAGAGGGGTTGGAGGTGTTGGTGCAGCTAGTGATAGCGGCGATCACGACCGAGCCGTTGCGCAGCTTGGTGGCCGCCCGCTCAGCGATTGCCACTCCGCTTTCGGCAACACCGTAAACCGGCTGATCGCCACCCTCGCCCGCCAATCGCTCGAGATCGTCGGCGGTCTGAGCCGCATCCGCGTCCGCCGGGTGGAAGGCGGCGCAGAAGCTGTCCCAGACCATGTCCAGCGAAACGCGATCCTGCGGCCGCTTGGGGCCGGCCAGGCTGGGCTCGACCTGGGCCAGATCCAGCTCCAGCAGCTCGGAGAACTGCGGGATTGGCTGACCGTCCTCGCGGAAGAGGCCCTGCTCCTTCGTGTACCGCTCGACCAGGTCCAGCACGTCACCTCGGCCGGTGGTCTCCAGGTAGCGAAGGGTCTGGGCGTCCACCGGGAAGAGCGCGGAAGTGGCCCCGTATTCAGGGCACATGTTGGAGAGCGTCGCCCGGTCGGCAACCGTCAGGCTGGAGAGACCGTCGCCGCAGAATTCCACAAACTTGTTCACCACCCCGTGCTTGCGCAGCATCTCGGTCAGCGTCAGCACGAGGTCGGTGGCTGTGGCGCCGGCGCGGAGCGCGTTGTGGAAGCGGACGCCGACCACCACCGGCTGAGAGAGGTACATCGGCTGGCCCAACATGGCGGCCTCCGCCTCGATGCCACCCACGCCCCAGCCGAGCACACCCAGGCCGTTGACCATTGTCGTGTGCGAATCGGTGCCGACAAGGGTGTCGGGAATGGCCACGCGACCACCGGCCAGCTCGCGGATCTGGACCACGCGGGCAAGATGCTCCAAGTTCACCTGGTGGCAGATGCCCATGCCGGGCGGCACGACTGAGAAGCCGTGGAAGGCCTGTTGGGCCCAGCGCAGCACAGCGTAGCGCTCGAAGTTACGCTCGTACTCACGTTCGATGTTGGCGGTGTAGGAGTGGGCGTTGCCGAACATGTCGACCTGCACCGAATGGTCGATGACGAGATCGCAGGGAATTTCGGGGTCCACTCGAGCCACATCGCCACCCGCCCGTTTCACCGCCGAACGCATGGCAGCCAGGTCCACGACCGCCGGCACGCCAGTGAAGTCCTGGAGCAGCACCCGCGCCGGCAGATAGGGGAGTTCGGCGCCGGCGGGCGGCTCAGCCGGCCAATTGGCCAGGGCGCGGACATTGGCCTCGCCAGACCGATCGGAAGCTGCCTGTCGAAGCACCATCTCGAGCAGCACCTTGACCGTGGCGGGCAGCCGGCCCAGATCTCCCAGCCCCATTTCCCCGGCCGCTTGGAGGGAGACGAAATCGAGGTCAGTGCCGGTCAGCCGGCGGCGGGCATCCACCTTGCAAATGTACTTCCATGCCGGCGAAGTAGGCCCCTTCGCTAGCCACAGGCCTCGATCACCACGGCCGGCCCGGGCCGATCGAGGCTGGCGAAGCCCCAGATCGGCAGGTAGAAGGAGTCGATCGGGTCGTAAACGGCGCCCACGGGCGAATCACCTGTGTAGGGCTTGAAGATCGCTGCCGGCGCTGACGCCGTGTCCCGGGGCGGGGATTGCCAGGGTGGACCTGAGGCTGCCAGTGCGTAGCAGGGCGCCCCTTCACGGTTGACGTTAAAACGGTCCGTGTAGCGACCCATCTGGAAGCTGTCAACTATCGGGTTGCCGGTGGCATAGATCGCGTGCAGCCCACCCTCACCCAGCTCGGAGGCGCCGTAGAAGGGCTGCCACCAGTAAGTTCCGATCCGAATCTGTGAGCCCGGAGGAGCGTTCGTTTGCAGCCACCCCGCCGCCTGCTCACGCGTGTCCTGGGCGCCCAGCAGCCGGTCGGTGGTCACCGAGGCGTAGCCGGCCGGCGCCAGGAGCAACAGCGCCAGCCCGCCCGCGGCCGCCTGCGCCCCGGCTCGGGTGGGCACGGCTCGCACGAGGCCGCCGGCCAGAACGCTCAGGGCCGGCAGCAGAGGCAGGGCATACCGGAAGAACACCTCGTGGGTCAGGCCGGAGGCGAGGAAGTACGCGCCAACAAAGGCGAGCAGCGCCAGGTCGGTGCGAGCTCGTCGAACCACTGCCACCACAATCCCCGCAAGCGCCAGGGCGTAGCTGCCCAAGCCGAGCCCGAACGGCAGGCTGACCGTCGGGTGGTAGACCAGTCCCAGCGGCAGCCCCGCGTACTCCTGGCCGGCGCGGCCGCCGAGAAAAGCCAGGCCGCGGAGAAAGTCGAGCGGGTGACCAGCGGGCACGAACACAGCGGCGAACGCAAGAGCTGCGCTCCCTGCAGCAGCCAGCAGCCGGCCCCAGCGGTCGGGACCGCCGAGAGCGAGGACCAAGAGGTAAACGGCCGCGGCGGCGGAGGTGTACTTGGTCGCCGCCGCCAGGCCGCAGACGATCCCCGCCAGCAGGAAGCCGCCGCGACCGCTGGCCCGCTGTCCGGCCCAGAAGGTGAGCGCCACCAGCGCCATCGCCAGGCTGTCGGTGGTCGCGAAGTGGGCCTGCCTGACCGCCAGCGGGGCGAGCGCCAAGCAGGTGGCGGCCAGAACGCCGCCGGCCGTGCCGTACGCCGATCGGCCGGCCCGATAGACGAGGGCGGTGGCGGCCACCAGGGCAGCCGCGGACACGGCGCGGGCGGCCAGGTATTCGGCGCTGGGATCGATCCGCGTCGCCGGCCCCAGGTGCTGGCCGGGCACCAAGCTCAGAGCGGCCTCAGCCGCGGCAAACACATAGAAGCCTAGCGGCGGGTAGTTGTAAAAGAGCGGGTCGAGGCTGTGCTCGACGACCATCCGCACCGAGCGGCCGACCATCACGTCCTCATCCGAACGGAAGAGGAAGGGCAGCCCGAAGCCCAGGCTCCAGACGGCGAGCCCGGCCGCTGCCGCCACCGGCAGCATCGGCATGACCCCGGCCGCCCACCGGAACCGGTGCCTGGCTGTCGTCACTCCCGCGCTACCGGGCCCTGCCGCGTAGCCGGCTCAGTCGGTTCCGGCGGCGCCTTCGCGGGCTGCGGCCCAGAACCGGTCATCTGCTCCCAGCGCAGCCGCGGGACCAACGCGATTGCCTTGCGGATCTCGGCGGTGGACACCTTCGAGCGGCCCGCCAGCCGGTCCTCGAAGCGGATCGGGATCTCGACCACCGGATAACCCAACCGCAGCGATCGGTACACCATCTCGATCAGGAACGCGTAGCCGTCGGAGACCACTTTGTCCAGATCGATCCGTTCCAGCAGCTCGCGCGGATAGCACCGGAACCCAGATGTGGAGTCCCGCACCTGCACCCCAAGAATGCGGCGGCAGTAGAGGTTGGCCGAGTGGGAGAGGAAGCGACGCCGCCGGTTCCAGCCCGCAATGGCGCCACCGCGGACGTAGCGGGACCCGATCGCCAGCCCGCCAGCGGACGCGGCCGCCTCGACCAGCGCACTCAGCACTGATGCCGGATGGGAGCCGTCGGCGTCCATCCCGGCCAGCAGGTCGTGGTCGAGGGCGAGCCCGCGCCGAAAGCCTTCGACATAGGCGCTGCCGAGGCCCAGCTTGCCGGCGCGATGGAGGACGGCTACTCCGGGATCGACGGCCGCCAGCTGGTCGGCCAGCTCGCCCGTGCCGTCGGGGGAGCTGTCGTCGACCACCAGCACCTGGAACCCCTGCGCCCGGATCGACGCCACCACCCGCGCCAGGTTCGGCAGCTCGTTGTACGTCGGCATAACGACCAGCGTCCGCAGTCCAGCCACGACCGGCGACCCCATCACTGGAGCGGCATTATGACCGCCGCCGAAAAGCCGGCCGCCGCACGGCCGGGCGAGGAAACTAGATTCGAATCCCCAGGCGGCCTATCGGTTCCAGCAGCTGCTCCTCTTCGTCCCTCAAGTGGGCCAGCAGAAGATCCGCCAAGTGGTCGACAGCTGCCTGGGTGTCGCTGAGACGGTTTTCGTCGTCCACCATTGCGACCAGGGCGGCGTCGACCTCGGCCAGAACCCGGGCGATCCCCTCGTGTTCGTGGCGGAGGCGCTCCAGGATCGGGCCCAGTGACTGGTCAGCCGCCCTGAGATCGGCGAACATCTGCTGGTCCTCGATCGCGTGGTGGACGCTCACAACGCGGCAGTAGGCGGCACAGAACGCGCCGAGCGTCCAGTAGTTCTGCCGCATGGTCATCTGGTTCAGATACGACCTGGCTTGGGCCGCAGAGGCCCTGCCCTCCGCGACCTCCGTGATCACTTCGCGAAGCTTCGCCAGCTCCAACCTCAGGTGCTCGTGAACGGCAAGCAGCATCTGCTGTCCCGCACGGCCGACGCGGCTGATCGGCTCCTCTTGGCTCACCAGCCGCTCTGCTTCACGCGCTGCCTCGCGGGCAGGACGATCGGCAGTCGGCTGAGGCCCGGCTGCCGCGACCGCAGGGCTTGCCGGTCCAGTTGGTGGGAGGGCCGAGCGACGCTGCCTCTCTCGGCTGACGGCCTCGCGGACGGCGGGCGCAACCTCTTCAGCGAAGCGCCGCAGGTCCGCGGCGATTTCCGGTCCGGAGCCCAGGATGAACGTGCTCATCCCGTCCAGCAGCGCGAGCTCAGCGAGCTGCTCAGCCCACTCCGTGGCCGGTCCATTCAGGAATCCCGAGCCCGGCGGTCCGAAGGTGCCGCTGATGTTTAGGGCGCGCCGAATCTCGGCCGGATCACGTCCGGCGTCCTGGGCGGCGCTGTCGATGGTCAGGTTCATCCTGCGCAGGTCCTCGGGCGCGGCATAACCGAGGGAGGGAATCCAGCCATCGGCGGTCCGGCCGGTGAGCTGCAGCATCCGCCGCTTGTAGGCCCCGAGCCAGATGCCGATCGGATGCGGGGGGACCGGGCCGGGCCGTGCTCCTTCCAGGAAGTAGTACGAGCCCTTGAAGTGAACCGGCGGTCCGGGCCGCCAGAGGCTGCGGATCACGGTTATGGCCTCGGCCAGCGCTTCCACGTGCTCTGATACGGAGCGGCGGGGTCCGCCCATCGACACTATCGCGTCCAGAAAGCCGCCGGCACCCAGGCCGAGCTCGACACGTCCACCGCTGAGGATGTCGAGAGCGGCGGCGCTGCGGGCCAGGACGGCGGGCGGTCGCAGAGGCACATTGGCGACGTCGGGGAAGAGCCTGATCCGTTTGGTTCGAGCGGCCACGTAGGACAGCAGCGTCCAGACGTCCAGGAACGCCGGCTGATAGGGATGGTCCTGGAAGGCGACGATGTCGAGGCCCAGGTCGTCCGCCGTCTCCGCTGCGGCTACGACCGCCTGCTGGTCACGCGCGTTCGGGAGCAGGAAGGCCCCGAAGAGCAGGTCGTGGTGGTAGTCGGCCACGCTCCGAGTATCCGGCCAGAGGCCGCGCTAACAGTTGCGCCTGGCCGCTGGCTGGGACGGCATGGGCAGACTCAGCGCTCAGGCCGGAGGTCGGCGGTTGCTGAGGATGGCGACCAAGAGGCCGGCCAGCCAGCCGAGTATGCCGTAGCCCATCATCGCCACCAGCACGATGGGCTCGAAGTGGAAGGGCGGGTCGCCCTGGTCCTGCAGCCACCAGATCGGAGGCTTCAGCGGATCGAAGGGCAGCAGCAGCGGCCGGGTCACACTCAGCAGGAGAGTGCTTCCCGGCAGGCCTGTCAAGCCCAGCAGCTCCAGTCCGAAGCGGGCGGCCAGCAGGCTTTGGATGACTGTGCTCAGCGTCCAGGTGAGTCGCTCTGCCCGCTCGTCGTAGGCGTGGTAGCGGCGGCGTGCTAACACGTCCAGTCGCCGAATTCCTGGGCTGGCAAGCGGGCGTTTTTGGCTCCTCCCCCCGCTTGCGGAGGGAGGACCACTCCAGCCAGCAGCGTCTCAACCACTGGGCGCCAGGTCAGGCCCGCTCGCTCAGGCGCGGCTGGCCTCCGATAGCCGCACGGCGGCCGCGATGTGCGCCAGGTGAGTGAACGCTTGGGGGAAGTTGCCGAGCAGCTGACCGCTCTCGGGATCGAACTCCTCGGCAAATAGGCCCAGGTCATTGCCGGCGGCAGTGGCCCGATCGAAGACCTCTCGCGCCTCGGCGAAGCGGCGCTGCCCGGCCAGGCAGTCGACGAGCCAGAACGTGCAGGCGAGAAAGTAGCCCTCCCGGCCCCCCTTGACACCATCGTTGACCTTGTCGGTCCTGTAGCGCAGGATCAGCCCCTCCTGCTCGAGCTCGGCCCGGATGGCTTCCACTGTCGCGACCATGCGGGGATCGTCGTACTCGCAGTAGCCGACGTTGGGCAGCGTGAGCAGCGCGGCGTCCAGCTGCCGGCTCTTGTACGACTGCACAAAGCAGCCGCGCTTTTTGTCCACACCGTTGGCGTCGATCGATTCCCGCATCTCCTTCAGCGTCTTGCGCCAGCGGTCGAGCGGCGCCTGGCGCATGCACTCGACGGCCAGCTGGAGGCCGCGGTCGACGGCCGCCCAGCACATGACCTTGGAATGCACGAAGTGGCGGCGGGGGCCGCGCATCTCCCAGATGCCTGAGTCCGGCTCGCGCCAGCGCTCCGCCGCCACGTCGACCAGCTCGGCCAGGAAGCGCCAGTAGTCATCGTCGGGAGAGTGGCCGCGGCGATGCCAGATCCAGGTCAGCAGGAGCAGCTCCCCGTAGGCGTCCAGCTGCAGCTGCTCAGAGGCGGCGTTGCCGATCCGGACAGGCCGGGAGCCCCGATAGCCCTCCAGCGGCAGCACGATCTCGGTCAGGCGCCGCTCGCCGCCCACGCCGTACATGATCTGCAGCTCATCCGCTGAACCTGCCGAGCTGCGCTGCATGAAGCGGCGGAAGCCGTCGGCCTCCTTGTCGCAGCCGATCAGGGCCAGCGAGTGCACGCTGAGATAGGAGTCGCGGATCCAGCTGTAGCGGTAGTCCCAATTGCGCGGGCCGCCGATCTCCTCGGGCAGCGA
This sequence comes from Candidatus Dormiibacter sp., assembly GCF_050999135.1. Lineage (NCBI taxonomy): Bacteria > Bacillati > Candidatus Dormiibacterota > Candidatus Dormibacteria > Candidatus Dormibacterales > Candidatus Dormibacteraceae > Candidatus Dormiibacter > Candidatus Dormiibacter sp. Next base: position 21,686 of record NZ_JBPCPN010000059.1, read on the forward strand.
GGTGGTCGCCGCAGCCGCGATGGCTCCGGTCGGCGCGTTGGTCAACGCCTTCAGCACCAGCGCGCTGCGCAGCACAGCGGGGCGGTCGGGGCCGCCGAAAGTGGCCCGCTTCGTCCACCGCCGCCACCAGGCAACAGTGCTCTTCAGGTGCTCGTCGATGACGTCGGCCGTCACGGGATCCCAGGCGCCGTCGTCCAACTCGGTGGGCGGTTTGGCTTGGATCACCAGCCTGATCCGTTCTTCGCCGTGGACCGAAACCTGGGCTCGCAGGTCATGGTGATCGCCGAGGCTCAGCTCCACGTCGCTGCTGACCAGCATTCCGTCGTCGCCGCCGATCACCGCCCAGGTGCGGATGCCCGCTCGGCGGAGCCACGGCCTCATCTCTCCGTAGTCGAAGCGGGGAACGATTTCGAGGTCGAAATCGACCCTGCCCCGGACTCCCTCGATGATGCGGATCAGCTCCATCAGCGGCTGCTCGCGGCCGCCGGTGCGCATTGCGAAGCAGTCGATCACCGTCGCCTCGCCGCCACCAGTGGTGAAGGTCGTTTTGAGGACCATGGTGTCCGATACGTACTCGCGGTGGCTGGCGTAGGTCTCGCTGCAGGGAGTGATGGAGCAGTAGCCGCCGGTCTGCCAGTCGAGGAGGCGGCCGAAGCAGCTGCCGGCGTCGACCCGGCGCAGGCAGCACCAGTCGATCGACGCATCGGTGCTGACGAGCGCCGTCGAGTGGCAGTCGCTGATGAAGGCGTAGTCGCCGATGGGCGGATAGGCGTTGGGCGTCTGGCGGTTGCTCTTCCCTGTCGTGCCCTTGGCGTCGACCGGAGCGTCTTGTTGCATGTCCCTCTATCTCACCACGTGGCGGCTGCTCAGCGAGAGTCGCTCAGCTCGCCGGAGCTCAACGCCCTGGCGACTTGGGCGACGCCTGCCTGCGCTTGAATCTGCTCCAGTGATAGCGGCAGGGCCAGGCGCCAGTTCGGCCAGTCAGCGTCCCCGCCGGGATGATTGGGCCGTTCGGCGACGCCTAGAGCATCCTCCAGCGTGGCGCTGAGAATCTGGGCTGGGCTGCGGGCCAGAGCTCTGTGCGCCGGACCTATCACCTCCGCCACTGTCTCCTCGCCGGTCAAGCCGGCGTGCTCGCGAAGCCGGTCTCTGATCTCCGGATCCGTGTCCACGCCGCCCCAGACGCCGGCCAGCGTGGGGAGGTCGTGAGTGGTGAGCGCCGCCAGCGCCCGCGCCGGGTAGCTCTCCGGCGGCTGCTCCTCGAACCAGAGCAGGCGGTAGGAGAGGACTTCCCGGCGGCTCAGTTCCTCACGCGTCCCCGGCTCCACGGTGCCCAGGTCCTCGCCCACGACGAAGGCGCCCGCGCGCTGGGACTCGAGCGCCAGGACGTCGAGCAGGTCACCGAAGGGATAGTGAACGTAGGCGCCCTGGCTGCCGTCTGAGCCGGCTGGGATCCAGAACAGCCTGAACAGTCCCATCACGTGATCGAAGCGCAGTCCGGCGCCGTGGCGGAAAGCTGCCCGCACCGTCTGGATGAAGGGCTCATAGCCCGCCTGCCCGAGCCGCCACGGATGAAAGGGGAGGACACCCCAGTTCTGGCCGGCCGGGTTGAAGGAGTCAGGTGGGGCGCCGACTGAGACGCCTTCTGCGAAAGCGTCGGGCCAGAGCCAGGTGTCAGCTCCGTCGCTCTGCACGCCGACAGCCATGTCATTGATCAGCCCGATCTCGCCGGCGGCTGCCGCCAGCTGCCTGTCTAGCAGCCACTGCAGCCACTCGTGGAACCGCACGCGCTGGCGTTTCGCCTTTGCAAACCGAGCCACGGCAGGGGAGTCAGGTCGGTGCAGCTCCTGGGGCCAGCGCTGCCAGGGCGAGCCGTGCTCCTCGCTCAACACGCAGAAGTGGGCGAAGTCGCGCAGTCCGGCGCCCTCCCGCTCGGCGTAGCGATCCAAGTCGGGGTCGCCGGACCACGTCTCAAAAACGGCCGCCAGCGCTTCGAGCTTGAGCTGGAAGACGCGGTCGCGGTCGATCAGCCGGGCCTGATTCAGCGCCCGGCCCGCACTGGCCAGGGGCTCGAGGCGGCCGCCCAGCCGCTCGGCCCCCGGCGCCTCCTCGACCCGCAGGTAGAGGGGACTGCGGAAGCGCCGGCTGGCCGGGTAGTAGGGGCTGGGCTGCTGAGGCAGAGTCGGCAGAGCGGCGTGCAGCGGGTTGAGCAGGACGCCGCCGGCACCCAGCTCCGCCTTCGACCACCGCCCGAGTTCACGCAGGTCGGCCAGATCGCCCAGGCCCCAGCTGGCGCGCGAACGCAAAGCATAGAGCTGGACCGCCCAGGCCCATGCCCTCGCATCGCTGGGAGAGCGGCAAACGCCCGGGCTGACAATCAGCCGCTGCCGAGCTCCATCGGCAAGGCGGCGCAGCTCGTGGTAGCCGGCGGGCAGGTCAGCCGGCGTCCTGCCTGCGAGAGTCAGCACCGCTCCGTCCTCGGTGAGAAGCTCGTGCGCTTCGTTCAGCGCGAGTGATCGGCCTGGCCGGAGGAACCGAACCGGCCGGCGCGGTGGGGGAAGGTCTGCACCGCCTCCCAAAGCCGCCAGGATGCGCTCGAGCACCTCGGGTGCAGGCTCCTGCCAGCGGCCTTCCTGGTCGTGATAACCCATCGCCACCCGCCAGGCGCGCGCACGAACCTGCTGCTCGGCGACAGGTCTGTGAGCGGAGTTCATGACTCCCGCCGCGCTCGTGGACGGACGTTAGGCTGCCCGGTCCCCGAGTAGCTGAGACGCTCTTGGTTGAGGTCGTCCTCCCCCCGCCCGGGGGGAGGCAGGTGGGGGGCCTTGGATTGCAGGCTGGACCAGAGCCGCCATTTCGGTCCTTGGGCATCTCGCCGCAGCTCCTGGGCCCTCGAGAGGGGTTTGACGGACCTTGGACGCAAAGGTCTCACCACAGGGCGGCGGGGGCAAGGTGGGCCGCTGACGCCCCCCTCCGAGCCTCCCCCCGCAGCTGCGGGGGGAGGACGCAAAATCCCTGCTCGGGTTCTCAAGATCTCGGGGACCGGACAAGTTAGGTCGATGGGCTGGGGGTTCATCCCAGCCGGACCTCGGCGCCGGCCAGTGCGAAGTACACACGGCCGTCCGCCTGAAGTGTTTGGCGCCGAGGGAGGCATCCGTCCAACGCCCACCTGGTGGGGTTTTGGAAGGGGAGGCGTGCCTCCCGTTGCCGTTGATTTTGCTGCTCCGTCACTTCCCTGGACTGTAGCTGGCGCCGGCCGACAAGCCTGATCGACGGCGACGGTGGATCACGCGCTGACCGTACCGTTGCGGACGGACGTATGGAGATTTGGCCGGGACAGCCCTACCCCTTGGGTGCGCATTTCGACGGTGTGGGCACCAACTTCTCGATCTTCTCGGAGGTAGCCGAGAAGGTCGAACTTTGTTTGTTCGACGGAGCCGGCGGTGAGGAGACTCGGCTAGCTCTGCCCGAGGTCACCGCGCATTGTTGGCACGCCTACGTGCCCAACATCAGGCCCGGTCATCGCTACGGCTTCCGCGTGCATGGCCCCTACTCACCTGATCACGGAGTGCGCTGCAATCCCGCCAAGCTCCTGCTCGATCCTTACGCCAAGGCAATCGAGGGTGTCGTGCACTGGAACGCCACCATCTTCGCCTACGACCAGAGCAACCCGGCCCAGGACCTGGCCTTGGACCCCACCGACAGCGGGCCCTATGTGCCCAAGTCGGTGGTCAGCGATCCCTGGTTCAGCTGGGAAGAGGACCGGCACCTGCGCATCCCCTGGCACGAGACAGTCATCTACGAGGTGCACGTCAAGGGCATGACAAAGCTGCATCCGCAACTTCCGCCCGACCTGCGCGGCACCTACGCCGGACTCGGCACGCCCGAAGCGATCCAGTACCTCCAGAACCTGGGGATCACGGCTGTCGAGCTGCTGCCCGTGCACCAGTTCGTGCACGACAACCGCCTGAACCAGCTCGGCCTGCGCAACTACTGGGGCTACAACTCGATCGGCTATTTCGCGCCCCACAACGAGTACAGCTCCAGCGGGCAGCGCGGCCAGCAGGTGCAGGAGTTCAAGCAGATGGTGAAGAACCTGCACAGAGCAGGTATCGAGGTCATCCTCGACGTTGTCTACAACCACACAGCCGAGGGCAACCACCTGGGCCCAACTCTCTGTTTCCGGGGCATCGACAACGCCGCCTATTACCGGCTCATCGCCGACAACCCGCGCTACTGCATGGACTACACGGGCACCGGGAACAGCCTCAACATGCGCCATCCGCACGTCCTCCAGATGATCATGGACAGCCTCCGCTACTGGGTCACGGACATGCACGTGGATGGCTTTCGCTTCGACCTTGCCGCCACCCTGGCGCGCGAGCTGCACGACGTCGACAGGCTGTCGGCCTTCTTCGACCTGGTCCAGCAGGATCCGATCCTCTCTCAGGTGAAGTTGATAGCGGAGCCCTGGGACGTCGGTGAGGGCGGTTACCAGGTGGGCAACTTCCCAGTGCTCTGGTCGGAGTGGAACGGGAAGTACCGCGACTGCGTGCGCGACTACTGGCGGGGCGAGGCAGCCACGCTGGGCGAATTCGCCATGCGTTTCACGGGCTCCTCCGACCTCTATCAACTGGATGGCCGCCGGCCTTACGCCAGCATCAACTTCGTCACCTGTCACGACGGTTTCACGCTTGACGACCTCGTCTCCTACAACCTGAAGCACAACGAGGCAAACGGTGAGGGCAACCGCGACGGCGAGAGCTACAACCGCTCCTGGAACTGCGGCGAGGAGGGGCCCAGCCCCGATCCCGCTGTCAACGCCCTGCGCCAGCGTCAGAAGCGCAACTTTCTGGCCACCATCATGTTCTCCCAGGGCGTGCCCATGCTCCTGGGCGGCGACGAGTTCGGCCGCTCTCAGGGGGGCAACAACAACGCCTACTGTCAGGACAACGAGATCAGCTGGTTCGACTGGAGCAAGGTCGACTACGACCTTCTCGCTTTCTGCACCAAGCTGATCGAATTTCGCCGGGCGCACCCGGTCTTCAGGCGCCGGCGCTGGTTCGCCGGCCGCGAGATCCAAGCCGAGGAGACCAGTGATATCGGCTGGTTTCGACCCGACGGCGGCCGCATGACCTCCGCCGACTGGAATGTCGGCTTTGCCCGCTCACTGGCCGTCTACCTGAACGGCGACGAGATCGCCAGTCCGGACCTGCGAGGCCGCAAGGTGATCGACGATTCGATCTTCCTGCTCTTCAACGCCCACTTCGAGCCCATCCGCTTTTCCCTGCCCCGCGGTTTCGGCCAGCGCTGGAAGCGGGTTCTGGACACGGCCGACCCGCTGGTGCGCTACTACCGGGCGGGCGGCCAGGTGCCTGTGCAAGAGCGCTCAGTGGCGGTGCTGATGAGGGTCGACAAGTCCTGACGCCCCGCTCGACCTATCGCGTCCAGCTCACGCCCGACTTCGGCTTCGACGCTGCCGCCGAGATCGTGCCCTACCTGGCGCGGCTGGGCGTGAGCCACCTCTACTGCTCGCCCTACCTACAGGCGCGGCCGGGCAGCCGCCACGGCTACGACGTGGTCGACCACCGGAGTTTGAATGAGGACCTGGGCGGCGAGGCAGCTCACGCCCGGTTCTGCTCGGCGCTCAAGGAGCAGGGCTTGGGCCAGGTGCTGGACCACGTGCCCAACCACATGGCCATCAACGATCGGCGCAACCGCTGGTGGTGGGACGTGCTGGAGAACGGCCACTCCAGCCGCTATGCCTCCTACTTCGACGTGTTCTGGGATCCGCCCGAGCGCAAGCTGCGCGGTCTGATCCTGCTGCCAGTGCTGGGCGACCACTATGCCCGAGCGCTGGAATCCGGCCAGCTGCAGCTGGTTCGCCGCGGATGGCGCCTCAACGTCGCCTACTTGGAGCAGGAGTTCCCGCTCGATCCGCAGACCTATGCGCTGGTGCTGCCCGAGCCCCTGACCGGCCTGGGCGCTGAGCTGGCCGCCCTGCCCGAGGTGACGCCAGGCGACCAGGACGGCGCCCGCCACCGTCATCGTCTCGCCACCGCCCTGCTGCGACAGCTTGAGCAGCCGGATCTGGCGCTGCTCGTCGACCAGCGCCTCGTCCAGGTAAACGCCGATGCGGAGGCTGTCGACGCCCTGCTGTGTCGGCAGCACTACCGGTTGGCGCGCTGGCAGGTGGCCGCCCACGAGCTGTCCTACCGTCGCTTCTTCGATGTGTCAGAGCTGGCGGCCATGCGCGTCGAGGATCCTGAGGTGTTCGAGCAGACCCACAGGTTGGTCATCGATTGGATCAACGCAGGCGTCCTCGATGGCCTCCGCATCGACCACCCTGACGGCCTGCGGGATCCGAAGGGCTACTTCCAGAAGCTTTCCGCTCAGGCACCTTCGGCCTGGGTGGTGGCCGAGAAGATCCTGGGCACCTCAGAGCAGCTGCCCGAGGACTGGCCGGTGGCCGGCACGACAGGCTATGACTTCCTGAACCTCGCCCTGGGCCTCTTCATCGACCCCCACGGCGAGACGGGGCTGAGCGATGCTTTTCAGGAGTTCACTGGCCTCAGTGAACCGTATGCGGAGGTGGTCTACAACCGGAAGCGGCAGGTGCTGGAGCAGCTGCTGGGTTCGGATCTGAACCGGCTGCTGGTTCACTTCGAGCGGGTTCGCGAGACCGATCGCAGATACCGCGACTACACCAGCCACGAGCTGAGGGCATGCCTTACCGAGCTGATCGCCTGCCTTCCGGTGTACCGCACCTATGTGCGGCCCGGGACCGCGGAGCCGCCTTCCCCGGCTGACCGCGCAGTCATCGAAGCGGCCGTGGGGGCGGTCCGACGGCGAAGGCCAGAGCTGGCGCCTGAGCTGCTGGGATTCTTGGGCCGGCTCATCCTCAAAGAAGAACCCTTGAGCGAGGACGCGGTCGAGCTGATCGCGCGCTTTCAGCAGACCTCCAGCCCAGTCACCGCCAAGGGCGTGGAGGACACGAGCTTCTATGTCTACAACCGGCTGATCGGCCTCAACGAGGTGGGTGGCGATCCCGGCCGGTTCGGCGTGTCGCCGGCCGCCTTCCACGCTGCGTGCGTCCACCGCGCTGAGCGCTGGCCGGCGGCCATGCTTTCCACCAGCACTCACGACACCAAGCGGTCGGAGGACGTCAGGGCCCGGCTGGCACTGCTCTCGGAGCTGCCGCTGCCCTGGTCCGCTGCCGCGGCGCGCTGGTCGGAGCTCAACGAGCGGCAGCGCAGCCCGGACGGCCCGGACAGGTCGGCCGAGTACCTGCTCTACCAGACGCTGGTCGGCGCTTGGCCGCTGGGCCCTGACCGAGCCGTGGAGTACATGATCAAGGCAGCCCGCGAGGCCAAGGCCGAGACCTCCTGGATCCAGAACAACCACGCCTACGAGGCCGCGCTGGAGCGCTTCGTTAGAGGCATCCTGGCTGACCAGAAGTTCGTGACCGACTTGACGGGCTTCGTCCAGCCACTGATCGCGCCCGGCCGGGTCAACTCACTGGCTCAGAAGCTGCTCTGCCTGACAGCGCCGGGAGTGCCCGACTGCTATCAGGGCTGCGAGCTCTGGGACCTGAGCCTGGTCGACCCTGACAACCGGCGCCCAGTCGACTTCACCAGGCGGGCTCGGCTCTTGGCCGAACTGGATGCGATGGGCGATGGCGCGGCCGGCGTCTGGTCCGAAGGCCAGGATTCAGGGCTGCCCAAGCTGCTGGTGGTGACGCGAGCGCTTCGCCTGCGCGAGCGGCGGCCGGAGATCTTCACAGCAGGGTACGAGCCGGTGACGGTGGCGGGTCCCCAGGCGGATCACGTGATTGCCTTCAAGCGCGGCGAGGGTGCGGTCACAGTGGTGCCCAGGCTTGTCTGCGGCCTGGCCGGCGAATGGGGGGCGGCCACTGCGGCCGATCTGCCCGAGGGTCGCTGGCGGAACCTGTTCAGCGCGGCGGAGCACGGCGGTGGCCCGGTGGCGCTGGCTGAGCTGCTTGGCAGGTTTCCGGTCGCCCTACTGGAGCGTATCGGCTGAGCGCTACCTTTCAAGTCTGGGCGCCCAGCCCTGAGCGGGTCGAGCTCTGGTTGCAAGGGCAGCGGCTGCCGCTGGACCGGAACTCCGAAGGCTGGTGGAACTCGACAGTCGTTGCTCGGCCAGGTCAGGACTATGGTTTCGTGCTGGACGGGGCCGAGCCCCTGCCCGACCCCCGCTCGCGCTGGCAGCCAGACGGTGTCCACGGCCTGTCCCGGGTGGACGTTCCGTCGGCCTTCGATTGGTCTGACTCCGAATGGCGCGGCCTACCTCTCAGCGAAGCGGTGATCTATGAGCTGCACACCGGCACCTTCAGCGAAGCTGGCACTTTCGAGGCGGTCATCGAGAAGCTGCCCCACCTGCTCGCCCTGGGCGTGAACTGCCTGGAGCTGATGCCGGTGGCCGAGTTCGCGGGTGAGCGAGGCTGGGGCTACGACGGCGTGGACCTGTACGCCCCGCATCACGCCTATGGTGGTCCGGAGGGTCTGCGTCGGCTCGTCGACGCCTGCCATCAGCAGGGGCTGGCAGTGGTGCTGGACGTTGTCTACAACCACCTCGGTCCCGAGGGCAACTACCTCCCGAGGTACGGGCCCTACTTCACAGCCCGGCGGAAAACCCCGTGGGGCGACGCTGTCGACTTTGACGGGAGGTCCTCTCGGCCGGTGCGCGACTTCTTCATCGACAACGCGCTGATGTGGCTGCAGGAGTACCACGTCGACGGACTGCGTCTGGACGCGGTGGACGCCATCCTCGACTCTTCCCAGCGCCATATTCTGACCGAGCTGGCGGATGGCGTACGCCCGCTGGGGCGGCAGCTCGGAAAGCCACTCTTCCTCATCGGCGAGCAGCCCTTCATCGACCCGCCGCTGCTGGCGCTGGGGCTGGACGCTCAGTGGGAAGACGACGTCCATCACTCCCTGCACGTCCATTTCACCGGCGAGCGCCAGGGTTACTACGCGCCTTACACCGGCAGCACGAGTGAGGTGGCGGGCTTTCTGCTTGCCCCGCGAGAGCTGGGCGTGCCTTACGAGCGGGTCCTGACCTATTCGCAGACCCACGACCAGATCGGCAATCGAGCCCTGGGTGAGCGCCTCTGTCACCTGGCTTCGCCGCAGCAGTGCCGTTCGGCGGCCACCCTGACACTGCTCTCCCCCTTCGTGCCGATGCTCTTCATGGGTGAGGAGTGGGCGGCGTCCACCCCGTTCCAGTACTTCAGCGATCACCACGATCCGAGGATCGCTCGGCTCGCAACGGAAGGACGCATCAGTGAGTTCGCAGGTTTCGGCTGGCGTCGGGATGAAGTGTCCGACCCCCAGGATCCAGCGACTTATCGGCGCTCCAAGCTCAACTGGTCTGAGCTGGAGGCACAGCCACACCAGGCCATGCTGGCCCACTACAGCTCGCTGCTGGCCCAACGCCGCTCACTGCGCGGTCAGCCGTATCAGGTTCGCTGGACCGACCAGCCGGCGGCGATCATTTTCAGCCGCGGCGAGCGTAGCTGGACCTGTCCGCTGGGCTGAGCCGCGATCGCAGTGGTTGCCGCCTCAGCCGGACGGCATGGCTTGAGCCACGATGTCTGGTGTGCCTCACTTTGAGATCCGGCACGCTCAGCCGGGCGACGAGGAGGCCATCGCGCGGGTTCACGTCGCTTCCTGGCAGAGCGCCTACGCCGGCTTGCTGCCAGCCGGGTATCTGGACGCGCTCGACTGGCGGAGGCGAGCAGAGCAGTGGGGGGAGTGGCTTCGCCAGCCACCCGCCGGCAGCATGGCGCTCACAGCCCACTCAACGGCGGGGCTGATCGGCTTCGCCTCCTTGGGCCCATCGCGCGACGTCGCCGAACGCGATCACTATGAGCTCTACGCCATCTACGTGCTGCCCCAGGCTTGGCGCTCAGGTGCCGGCAGCGCACTCTTGACCGCAGGACTGAGCGGTCTGACCGGCCAGGCTGAGCGGGTCGGCCTCTGGGTGCTGCGCGACAAGCTACGTGCCCTCGGCTTCTATGAAAGGCGTAGCTTCGAAACTGATGGCGCCACCAAGGCAATCAGCCTCGGCGGGCGCGATCTGGTCGAGCTGCGCTACGTGAAACGGCTCTGAGCCCGGACAGCTCAGTCGGGTTCTTTGCTGAGCTTCACTCCGTGCTTCTTGGCGGCCTTCTCGATCCGCTGCTTGGCCTGCTTGCGCTCACTTTCGCTGACGCCCTTCACCTGGTTGAACCGCGCCGACGCATTGCGCACATGGCCAGCGTCTGTGAGCGGCTCCTTCCGCTCCTTGGGGAAGGCAAAATCGCTGTCCGGCAGCCTTTGCTTCTTCTTGTCGCTCAGTTCACCCATGGCGAGAGCATAGGACAGGGCCGGCGCCGTGCCGGCCCTCGACGACTTGGCTGAACCTGCGCGCGGTCAGAAGTGCTGGCGCCGGCGCCCGAATGGAGAAGAACGATAGGCCGGCCAGGCCGAGCAGCGCCAAGCCCCCCGCGAGCAACCCGGGAAGTGAGGAGCTGACCGCCGAGCGGACCGCCCAGACTGCTGCAAGGAATGACTGCCGTAGCTAGTGGCGTGACCGGGTTGGCGCCGCAAATAGAAGGCCGAGGGCGTAAGTGTCGCCGTCGAGTTGGTGGGCAGGCAGGGTGAGGTGCCGGTCAACGGGTCCAGGCTGAAGAGTAAGCCCGCGTCGCCCAGTGCGTAGACGCAGCCACTGGCCCTGACCGCATAGCCGTATGGCCGGGTAACGCCCCCCTTTACGAAGGCGGCGCAGGCGGCCTGCGCCGTCCGGTCATAGGAGTAGGTGGTGCTGTTACCCGTCCGACCAGAAGGGGAACAACGACTGCAGGTGCCCGTTGGGAGAGGTGAGCTGAACGGGGTTTCGGAACCGGTTGCCGGCGGCACCTAGGTTGGTGCTGAGCAGGCCGGAGAGGCCTGCCAGCGGGGTCGTCGTCACCCCTCCGAAATCGAAGCAGACGACACTCCCCGGTGGAGGGTGTCGGAGAGCCTTGTCCCAACCAGCCCAAACCTCGCCCGCGGGCAGCCCCGGTGCCGGCTCAGCCGAGAGGGCGGCACAGCCCGCGACGTGGACGGCTTACCATCGAGGCCTGTATGCAGGTCTCGACAGCCCAGGCCATCGAGCGGCGTTTCGACGACATCTCCCTGGCCGAGCTGCGGCAGCGTCACAGCTACAAGTGGCGGGCCTATCCGGAGGATGTGCTGCCCGCGTTCGTGGCCGAGATGGACTTCCGGCCGGCCCCTGCGATCGTTCGCGCGCTCACGGCCGCCGCCGAGCTCGGCGACACCGGCTACGCCTGTCCGCAGCCGGAGCTGGGAGAGGCCTACAGCCGCTTCGCGCTGAGGCGCTTTGGCTGGAGGGTCGAACCAACCGACGTGACGCTCGCCCCGGATGTGATGTCAGGCATCACCGAGCTGCTCCGCCTCGCGCTGAAGCCGGGCGATGGGGTGGTGATCAACCCCCCGGTCTACCCGCCCTTCTTCCGCCAGGTGGCGGAGGCAGGCTGCCGGGTGGTCGAGTCACCCCTTCTCTTGGACGAGGCAGGCTATCACCTGGACCTGAACGGCCTGGAAGCGGCTTTTCGAGGGGGAGCCCGCGCCCTCCTTCTCTGCAGCCCCCACAACCCCACAGGCATCGTGTACTCGGCGCGGGAGCTGCAGCAGGTGGCCGAGCTGGCTGAGCGGTACGGCGCGCTCGTCTTCTCCGACGAGATCCACGCGCCGCTCGTGCTGCCCGGCCACAGGTTCACGCCTTACCTGGCCGCGAGTCCCAAGGCGGCCGCTCACGGGATTGCCTTCGTAGCTGCCTCGAAGGGCTGGAACCTCCCGGGCCTGAAGTGCGCGCAGATCGTCAGCCAGTCGACGGAGATACGAGCGCTGATTGGCCAGCTGCCGCCCAGCTTCGGCGTCCACGCCGGGCTCTTCGGAATTCTGGCCGCCAGCGCAGCCTACGAGGAGGCCGGGGACTGGCTGGACCAGGTGCTCGGTGCCGTACAGAAGAATGGGGACTTCCTGGCCGAGGCGGTGCGCGAACGCTTCCCGCGGATCCGCTACACGCCGCCCGCCGCCACCTACCTAGCCTGGCTGGACTGCCGCGAGTTGAACCTGCCCGAGGAGCCGGTCGATCACTTCCTGAAGCACGGCCGCGTCGCCCTGGGCGGCGGCCCTCCCTACGGCAGCGCCGGCCGTGGGCACCTGCGGGTCAATATTGGTACCACCGCCGAGATCTTGGCGCAGGTGGTGGAGCGGATGGAGACAGCTCTCAGCTAGCGGTGTCCGGTCAAGTTGGAGCGCTCGCTATCTGTTAAGGGAGCGGCAGTAGCCGGAGAGTCGGTCGAGTATCTCCTCGGCGCGCTCTGGTGTGCCAAGGTAAACGGTCGGGGGTTGTCGTTCCGATGGCTAGAGTCGTCGTGAGGATGCCAGGGCCGACCGCAGGAAGCGCCGTACCCGTGGGTGGGGCCCGCACACTCGCTCAGGTGTACCGACACTTCGGTGAGGTCGACGCCGCCGAAACATCGCCGCTGTACGAGCGCGTCGCCGTCGCCCTGAGCAAGTCCGACGAGGCGCTGCGCGCCATCGAGGCGGCGCCGGCGCGCAAGCGGCACCCCACGGTGATCCTCGCCGCGCTGCACGACCTCGCCCTCGCCGGACGCGCCCCTGCGCTTGCCGCGGCCTATGCCGCTTCGGACGGCGACGGTGCCGCCGGCGCGGCGATCGACACCCTGCTGCAAATGACCGACTCGGTCGTGGCCATCGCCGTGCGCCGGCAGACACGGAGCAACGAGACCGGGCGCTGCGCCGTGCTGTATCCGGCCATCGCCGAGGCGGCGCGCCGGGTAGGCGCGAATTCGGTTGGGCTAATCGACGTGGGCTGTTCGGCTGGACTCAATCTCAATGTCGATCGCGTTGGCATCACGTACAGCAACGGACAATCGCTGGGCGACCCGTCATCCTCCGTCCAGCTGTCATCTTCGATCGTAGGAGACCGGCCCATCCCGACGCGGGCGATGCCGGAGGTCGTCGCACGGATCGGCGTCGACCTCGATCCGGTCGACGTGACCGATGCGGATGACGCCCGATGGTTGCGCGCCTGCCTGTGGCCGGATCAGCCAGAGCGGGTCGCGAGGCTCGAAGCGGAGATGGCGCTGGCGGCGGCGGCCCCTCCGCTGCTGCTGCAAGGTGACGCCGTCGAGGTGGTGCCCGACGCCTTCGCCCGTGTGCCCGCGGACGCCCTGCCTGTCGTCACCACGACCTGGGCGCTGTCGCACTTCCCGTTCGAGAGCCGCCTGCGCTTCCTGCACCGCCTCGACGAAGCGGCGGCCGGCAGGGCGGTGGCGTGGGTGTCAGCGGAGGGGGTTGGAGTCGCGCCGACGATACCGACACTTGGCGATCGCCGCGCCTCTGGCCACAGCATCATGGGCCTGGCGGTGTTCGGCCGGTCGGCTCTGCGCGTCGAGGCTATTGGCCGCTGCTGGTCGGAGGGCAGCTTCCTGGCGTGGCTGGCAGACTCCTAGTTGTGGTGCCAGGTCGATCCGTCGACGAACTTTCCTGGAATCGGGATTTCGTAGTCTGGAGCTGGTTTCTGAAGAGGCAAGAGCGTCGTCCAGCGCTGGTCCTCAGCCCTAAGCACCAAGAAGCTCCAACGCTCCGCGCACCGCAGCGTCCAAGCCCTCGCCCGGGACATCCGTGACTGGGTCGAGACTTGGAGCGACACCCGCTAGGTCGCCGGCTCGCCCTGAGCGCGGGCGCTGTAGCGCTCCTGAGCCCGCCGGATCTCCTCTTCGGCCCCCTCCCGGCTGGTCCAGTCGCCCACAGTCGTCGCCTTGCCCTCCTCCAGGTCCTTGTAGATGTCGAAGAAGTGAGCGATCTCCTTCAAAAAGGGCCGCGGCACGTCGCTCAGATCGAACCAGCCCTGTCTTTGATCCCAGACCGGAACCGCCAGGATCTTGTGATCGGGCCCCTTCTCGTCATGCATGGCGAAGATGCCGATGGCGCGGCAGCGGATGTGGCAGCCGGGGAAGGTGGGTTCGCGCAGCATCACGAGCACGTCGAGCGGATCGCCATCCTCCGCCCACGTGTGCTCGATGTAGCCGTATTCGGCCGGATAGCGGGTGGCCGTGAAAAGCTCCCGATCCAGGTGGATGACACCCGTCTCATGGTTGACCTCGTACTTGTTGCGGCTGCCCTTCGGCACCTCGACGATGACTTCAAACTCCATTGCCGCTGATTGTGCCTCCTCGTCGGCTCGGTGCCGCGCTCCGACCGTGAGCTTCGTCAGCGGCAGTTGCGGTGATACAGTCCCCCGGTGGAGACGCTGAAGGGGCAAACCGCGCTGGTGACCGGGGGTGGCCGGGGGATCGGGCGGTCGGTCGCCCTTGCCTTCGCCCACGCCGGAGCCCAAGTCGCCGTCGCCGCCCGCACCCAGCGCGAGATCGCTGCCGTCGCCGCTGAATGCGGTGGCCTCGCCGTCCAGCTCGACGTGACAGACGAGAATGGCTGCGTCGAGGCGGTGGCGCGAGTGGAGCGCGAGTTCGGCCGCCTCGACATCCTGGTCAACAACGCAGGCGTTGCGACGTCGCACAAGTTCACCGAGCTGGATACGGCCAGCTGGCGGCGAACTTTGGCGGTCGACCTGGAAGGGCCCTTCTTCCTGACGCGCGCGGCAGTTCCCGGCATGCTCCAGCGCGGCTCGGGCGCTGTCATCGCCATCGCCTCGGTGGCGAGCCGGACCGGCGCTCCCTACATAGCCGCCTACACAGCCGCGAAGCACGGACTGCTCGGCCTGATGCGCTCGCTCGCCGCCGAGTACGCCGCCCGGGGCCTCACTTTCAACTGCGTCTGCCCCGGCTACGTCGACACGCCCATGACCCAGATGACCCTGGACACCATAGTGGCCAAGACCGGCCGGAGCCGGGAGGAGGCGCTGAAGCCGCTTCTGACGCCCCAGCGCCGGCTGGTGAAGCCAGAGGAGGTGGCGGCGGTCTGCTTGCTGCTGGCCTCAGAGGCGGGCCGGGGCATCAACGGCCAGGCGATCAACGTGGATGGGGGCTTGGTCCAGTCTTGAACATCAGTCACTCTCGCCCCTCCGGCAGCGTTTGTAACGGCCCGGGGGAAGGCCCTCAGCCGGAGCGCGTCCTCGGTGCCGGCACCGTCTGCCTCGCCAGCGCCGCCGCGATCGCCTGTGCTTCGCCGGCTTGCATGGCGCCTATCGAGATCCGGACGCCAGGCCCACTGCGAAGGCGGAAGCGTTGCCCGGCCGAGGCCGCCCAGCCGGCTCGGAGTAGGCTGGCCAGGGCCTCAGCTTCGTCGGGCACCTCCACCCACACGTTGAGGCCTGAGCGACCATGGGCGGCGATGCCTTGCTCGGTAAGGGCGGAGATTAGCGCCTCCCGGCGCCGGGCGTACTCGCTGGCGGCCGCCTCGACCAGTCGCTGAACGCCGGGATCGCGCGACATCTCCGCCACCAGTCCCTGGAGGAGACGGCTGACCCAGCCGGCGCCCAGACGCTGGCGGTCCTCCAGCCGGGAGATGGTCACCGCGTCCCCGGCCACCACCGCGACTCGCAGGTCAGGGCCGAGCGCTTTGGAGGTGGAGCGGACCACAGCCCAACGCTCCTGCCCGCCTGTCAAAGTATGGCTCCGGGCTCCCGAGGCAGCGCCGAAATGATCATCCTCGATCAGCAGGAGTTGAGGCCTTTGTGCCAGCACCTCTCGCAGCTCAGCCGCCCGCCCGGCATCCAGCGCGGCCCCCGTTGGATTCTGAGCCCGGGGTGTGACAACAACTGCCGCGAGCTGCCGCAGAGACGCCTCGAGCTCCTCGGGCCGGAGTCCGAGATCGTCGACAACTATCGGCTCGGGGACCAAACCGAGGGCGAGGATAAGGTCGAAGAGGGAGTGGAAGCCGGGATCCTCCACTCCCACGCGAGCGCCAGGGTGAAGGTGGGCAACTAGGGTTCTCTCGATGCCGTCCAGCCCTCCACCGGCGACTGCCAGGGAATTGGGCTCGATGCTGTCCGCTCGGAAGCTTTCGGCGGCCAGATCGAGCAGGTCGGGCACGTAGGGGCTCTCGCCGTAGAGCCACTGCCGGCACCTGAGCTTTTGCAGAAAGTCGGGCAAAGGGGGCAGGAAGGCCGGATCAGGATTGCCTGTGCTGAGATCCCGCACTCCAGCCGGGACGTCGGCCACAGAGCGGGAGGCCAGCGGCGGCCAGGGACTGACCTGAGTGCCGCGCCTCCCCGAAGCGGTAATCAGCCCGCGCCGCTGGAGGTCCCGATAGGCGGCTTGAACTGTCGTCGGGCTGACTGACAGGTCTTGCGCCAGCCGCCGCACAGGCGGCAGCGCGTCGAGAGGGCGCAGCTTGCCGGTTCTGATGGCGTCCTCGACGCTCGAGCTGATCTCGGCCGCCCTGCTGCCTCTGATAGCCGGCAAGGCGGAGGGATCAGAGCCCATGTTTCCCATGGTGTTATGTAACAGCCAGCGCGCGGCCCAGCTCAGTTCCTAGATGAAAGTGGTACAATGTAAGAACAAAGCAATTACGTACTAACACAAGGAGATTTCCAATGTACATGACAGCTGGTTTCCTGGGCATGCTGGCCGACGTTCGCCGTCGCGAGGACCTCGCTCGGCTCGATCGGGACTTGGCTTGCTAAGCGGTGGCCGAGGCCACAGCACCTAGCTCCCGGAGCCGGGTCCGCCGGCATCCGGAGCGCGCCCGCTATGAAGCTCAGCTGGTGGAGGCGATCCTCGACGAATCGATGATCTGCCACCTGGGCTTCATCGCAGACGGCGTTCCTTATGTGGTTCCCACCATGTACGCCCGAGCTGGCAACCAGGTTTACATCCACGGCTCACCAGCTTCCCGAATGCTGCAGAGTGCCTCCGGCGCTGTGGACGTCTGTCTCACAGTTACGCTACTTGACGGCCTCGTCATGGCTCGCTCGGCCTTTCATCACTCTATGAACTACCGGTCGGTCATGATCCTCGGCAGCGCCCGTGAAGTGCTGGATCCTGCGGAGAAGCTGACAGCCTTCGAGCGGCTGGTGGAGCATGTCTGTCGGGGCCGCTGGGGCGAGGTGAGGCAGCCCTCCGACAAGGAGCTGAACAGCACCAAGGTGCTGGCACTGGGCCTTCAGGAAGCGTCTGTCAAGCTGCGCAGCGGTGGCCCCAACGTGCCCGAGGCGGACCAAGGCGTCAGCGTGTGGGCGGGAGAGATCCCCCTCAGGACAGTGGCTCTGCCCCCCTCCGGCGAAGATCAGCCGAACAGCCCTGCTGGCTCGCACATAATGAGCTACACCCGGCCGGGCTGGACGGCGCCACCGCAGCCCGGGGGCTGAAGGTCAGCTACTACTCGACTTCGACCTTCTTCTTGAGCCCCTCGAGCACCGAGGTGAAAGTCTTCAGGATGGTGGCACCCATCAATCGCCCCACCACCGGGCTGAGCAGGCCGCGCGCTTCGAAGCCCTGAGAGATCCGGGTTCCGCTTTCGATCGGCGTGACAGTTGCCCGGATCGCCATCTTGGTTCCGGGCAGGGCGGTGCTCTCCAGCTCGAACGACTTCGCGGGCTCAAATTGAGTCACCACCACGTCGTGCTTGCCACCGGAGCGGGTATCGATCATGCCTGTCGTCCCTACCGCAAGCGGGCCGTCGAGCCGCGACTCTTTCATGTCGGGATTCCATTCCGGCCAGCTGTTCACATCTGACCAGATGCGCCAGACCTCGGTTGGCTCGGCACTCGTTTCTAGGGATGCCTCGCGAAACGCCATCGCCCTCATCTCCTTGGCCGAATCGGCTCGGCCACACCGCCTACTCGTCGTCTTTGGAGGCACAGGCTACCTGGAGGAGGTCAGGGCTGTCGGTCAGCTTGCGGGGCGTCCGCCTCAGCTGACCTTTGGTAAGGTGGGGTTCTGCCCGTCGCTCGAAAGAGAGCGACGGATGGGGGTAGCTGAACTTGCGGAAACTCGTCATCTTTCTCTTTGCCTTCGCGACCCTGGCACGGCCGGTGTCGGCGGATGACGGGCTTGTCGCTCAACAGCAGCAGATCAAGCAGCAGCTGGCCCAGGTGGCGACAGCGATCTCAGCGCTCGACGACAAGATCGCTGGCACGCAGACTGAGATCGACACCACCCAGCAGAAGGTCGACAAGGAGCGCAGCGAGGTGAAGGTCCTCGCTCGCACCGTCTATGCCCAGCCCGCGTCGCCTCTGCTTGCCATCTTCAGCGCCAGCTCGCCGAGCGACGCGCTGACGCGCTACTCCGACCTCAAGGTTGCTGCGGAGAGGGCGGCTGCCACCAAGGCTGCGCTGGACCGGGACACCGACCGGCTCAAAGCTGACAAGGCGACTCTGGAGAGGGATCGCGCTCGGCAGGTGGCCATGCAGCGGGACCTGAGCCAGAAGTATCAGCAGCTGGGCGACGCCATCGCCGCCCAGGCGGTGCAAAGCCAGAAGCCGGTTCCTGATCAGACCCAGACGCCAGCCGCGCCTGCCACCACCGCCAACACCCCGCCTGTGGCACAGGGCTCGATCCAGCAGATCATTCTCGACGCGTTTGCATCGCAGGGCGCTGGTGCCCAGGCCTGGGCGCTCCGCATCGCCAAGTGCGAGTCCGGCTACAACCCTCGGGCGGTCAACGCTTCCAGCGGCGCGGCCGGACTCTTCCAGTTCCTGCCCTCGACCTGGCGCAACATGCCCCAGGGCAGGGCGGGAAAGGATGTCTTCGACCCTGTCGCCAATGCCCAGGCGGCCGCCTACTACTACAGCACCAGCGGGGCCGGCCCCTGGGTCTGCCGCTGAGGACGTAAGGGCAAAGCGACGCTTGCGCCGGTAAGCTGAGCGGGTCGCGTCGGTCTCGCTGGCGGTTGTGGTTGGCCAAGCTTCTGATCTGCTTTGCACTCGCTCTGGCCCTGCTGCGGCCGGTGTCCGCCGACAGCGCCACCCCGAGCCAGCAGGACTTGAAGCAGCAGCTGGCGGATGCCACCGCCCAGGTCCAAGCCCTGGACACGAAGCTGGCGGCTCTCCAAGATGAGATCGACCAGACGCAGGTGCGCATCGCTCACGAGCAGGCAGAGCTGCGCCAGCTCGCGCGCTACCTCGACGGCCAGCCGGCGTCGCCGATCCTCGCGCTGTTCAGCGCCGGCTCGCCGTCCGAGGCGTTGAACCACTACGCCGATCTCCGGGCGGCCGCCGAGCGCGCCGCTGCGACTCGGTCCGCCCGTGACCGCGACCTGAGCCGCTTGCAGAGCGAGAGAGGACCACCCTGGAAGGGGACCGTCAGAGAGCCGACGCCGCACGCAGCACGCTAGCCAATCGCTACCAGCAGCTGCTGCACAGCCTGGGCGTGAGCAGCGCGATCCAGGTGCTGATTCTCGACACCTTTGCGGCCTACGGGGCGGCCGGGCAGGCGTGGGCGCTGCGAGTCGCGGACTGCGAATCGCACTACAACCCCAACGCCGTCAACTCCTCCAGCGGGGCGTCAGGGCTGTTCCAGTTCCTGCCCTCCAGCTGGGCTAGCACGCCTCAGGGACGGCAGGGCCTGTCGGTCTTCGATCCGGCGGCCAACGCGCAGGGGGCCGCCTGGTACTACGGCGCGACAGGCCGCACGGGCGGACCCTGGAGCTGCAAGTAGAGGGCGCCGGCTCTAGCCTGTCCGGTCCCGAGATCTTGAGAAGCCGAGCAGGCATTTTTGCGTCCTCCCCCCGCGGGGCGGGGGAGGCTCGGAAGGGGGGCGTCAGCGGCCCGCCTTGCCCCCGCCGCCTTGTGGTGAGACCTCGCGTCCAAGGTTCGTCAAACCCTCTCGAGCGCTCAGGAGCTGCGGCGAGATGCCCAGGACCGAAATGGCGGCTCTGGTCCAGCCTGCAATCCAAGGCCCCCCACCTACCTCGCCCTGGCCGGGGGGAGGACGACCTCAAACCAAGAGCGTCTCAGCTACTCGGGGACCGGACACACTAAAGGCCGACCGGGAGGGGTTCGTGAAGGGAGGCGCAGCCGCCCCTTGACTGTCTATATTGAAGGCGCCGATCGCGTCTCGCTCTTACGTCCCACCACGACGTCGGCGTGGATCTCGCCGCAGCCGCGGCAGCTCAGCGCTTCGCCCCCTGGGCGCGGTGGCTCTCGCACTTGTTCTGGTTGCGGCTGCGTTCCTGCTCGACCGCGGCCTGGCCGCTCTGCCCAGGCCGCGGGCGACCGGTCCTGTGAAACAGGCGGCTGCGCATCATCCGGTGCCCCCCCAGGGGGTCCCGGTCAAAGGACTCAGCGGCCTCACCGCTGGCACCTGCCTCAGCTTTGCTCCCACCGGCAAGGATCGGCGCCAGACAGTCTTCATCGACCCCGGCCATGGTGGACTCGACCCAGGCGTTGTCGGCCGCACGAGCGCTGGTGCCACCATCAGCGAGAAGACAGCCACGCTCGAGGTGGCTCTGGCGCTGGCGGCCAGGCTGCGCGCCGCCGGCTATCGGGTGGTGCTCTCACGCACCTCTGACACCACGCTCATCGGCGCGGGCGCGGACGGCACGGGAAACGGAGTGCTGACGCGGGACGCGCTGCGGCAGGACCTCATCGCACGCGTTGACTGCGCCAACGCGGCCGGTGCCGACGTGCTGCTCGCCATCCACTTCAACGCCTACGACGGCGTAAGCGCCGGGGGCACCGAGACCTACTACGACTCCGCCCGCGCATTCAATCAGCCGAACGCTCGGCTGGCAAAGGGTGTGCAGGCGCAGCTAGTCGCCGGTCTCGGACTGCCCGATCGGGGGGCGCTCTCCGAGGCCAGTCTGAACGTGCCGGCCGTCGACGCAGCTGCGGAGAGCTATGGCCATCTGGTCGAGCTTGGGCCCGCCCAGCAGGGCTGGCTGGAGCGGCCCAGCCGCATGCCAGGCGCGCTCACTGAACCGCTCTTTCTGACGAACCCCCAGCAAGCCGATCTGGCTGCTTCCGCCTGGGGTCAGCGACGCATTGCTACTGCCCTCAGCGCAGCGCTCGACGCCTATTTCGCGGGTGGCTGAATTGCAGTAGAGGCGGCTTCAGGCCTACGCTGATTGCCGTGGAGAAACTGGTTGCGGGCATCGACCTCGGCGGAACCAAAATCCAGGCTGTCGTGCTGGACAGAGAGCGGGTGCTGGGCAGCGCCCGCGCCGCCACTCCCCAAGAGGGCGCCGACTCCGTCATGGCGGCAGTGGTGGAGGCTGTGAAAACAGCGCTGCACAACGCCGAGGCGAGCGGCTCGGCGCTGGCGGCAGTTGGTATCGGCACGCCAGGCACCATCGATGTGCGGGGCGGGGTGGCCAACGCCCCCAACGTGCCAGGGTTTGAGAAACCGGAACCCGTGCCGCTGGCAGCCGGGCTAAGCAAGCGGTTCGGCGGCATCAAGGTGAAGGTTGACAACGACGTCCGAGTGGCAGTGCTGGGTGAGTGGAAGCGCGGCGCCGGCAGGCAATTCACAGACTTCCTCGGGGTCTTCGTGGGCACCGGCGTGGGCGGCGGCCTGGTCTTGGATGGCAAGATCCGCCATGGTCTGGGCGCAGCCGGAGAGATTGGCCACACCACTGTGAAGCCAGGCGGCCGCAAGTGTGGCTGCGGTCGCGACGGGCACCTGGAGGCTTACGCCGGGCGGCGCATGATCGAGGCGACCGCCCGCCGCTGGCAGTCCGATGGGCGGAAGACGAAGCTGTTCCAGATCATGAAGGACAAGGGTCGAGACCGGCTGACCAGCGGCGTGATCGCCAAGGCGCTGGACAAGCACGACGCGGTTGCCCAGGAGCTGGTGGACCAGGCAGTCTGGGCTCTTGGCGTCGCCCTGTCGAACGCGCAGAACCTGCTCGACGTGGAGGCGATCATAGTCGGCGGCGGGCTCGGCGACCGGCTCGGCAAACCGTTCATCGACCGGGTAGCGGAAGCGGCCCAGCCGCTGCTGCTGGTGCCGGAGCGGCCGCCCCAGTTCCTGCCCACTCAACTGGGCGACCTCTCCGGCGCTGTCGGAGCAGCAGTTCTCGCCGCCAGCTAGCGCGCCCCATCTCGGTGACGGCGCGCATCAGGCCAGGCAGCGGGGCCGCTTGATGCGCAGCGCCCTATGCCTCAGAGCGGGTGCCTCAGACCACTAAATGGCTGGGCGCCTTGCGCCGCCAGGCTTCGGATAACAGGTCCGCGACCATCGGTCGGCCGGCGAGGCCGAGATCGACGCGCACACCGCTGAGCCGTTTGCCCCACCACAGCTCCTCGCAAGTGTCCGGGTAATGCTGGACCGACCAAAACGTCTGATTCGCGTCGAGCATCACATTGAGGTGACCCGGGTCGGGCAGCGTGGCGAAGATTCTGTCGTTTACCCTGAACGAGGGAAAGCCGTGATGATCTTGTTCAGCGGCTTCAGGAAAACCCAGCGCAATTCGGCGTACTTGCGCCGCCGAAAGCATCAGCCGGCGGTGGGACGATAGGTGCCGAAGCTCCAGAGGTAGCCCTCGGGGTCGCGGGCGCCGTAGTCGCGCCCGCCGTAGTCCTGGTCGACCAGTCCCCTGACGATCTCGGCCCCCGCCGCCCGGGCACGGGCGAAGTGAGCGTCCGGATCGGCCACTATCACGTAGGTTCCACCCGTCGTGCCGCCGAGCTGGCCCGGCGCCCGCGTCGGCCAGTCCGGCCGATCGTGGGCGGTGCCGAGCATGATCATCCCGTTGCCGAAGCGCAGCTCCGCGTGGTCAATCGTCCCGCCTTCGCCCTCATAGACCGCGTGAACCTCGAAGCCGAAGGCCTTCTCCAGAAAGTTGATCGCCGCCTTTGCATCCTGGTAGCTGAAGCTGGGGATGACGTCGGGTGCGCTCCATGCTGCTTGGCTGCCGGCCGCCTTCACGCCTCTGCCTGTCTCCATGGGACACCTCCTCTGACCAGTTTGCGTACGCGTACGGAAATACTAACTCAGGGAACGTACATCAAGACCGGTCGCGCCACGCGAGCAGGCCGTCGATGACGGCGGCCAGTCCCACTTGGAATTCGAGCCTTTCCCGAGCGGCTGCCATCGAACCGCGCAGAGCCGCCAGGTGCGGAAAGTCAGTCGGGTCGGCCCGCCGCTGCAGAGTAGTGATCAGCGGCTCGCGCGAGATGGCGGCTCGCCGCTCTGCGCTGGCCTGGCGGACGCTGAGCTCGCCCACCGTGTAGCGCCAGGCGACGTGATAAGCGGCCGCTGCTCGCTCGAGCGGCAGACGAGCGGCCAAAAACGCGCCCAGGATCGCATCCACAATGCCAAAGATGGAAGGCGCGGACAGATCCCCCTTCATCAGAACAGGCACTATCCACGGCTGGTTGGACAGGCTCTCAAACAGCAGCCCATAGAGAACCAGCAGTCGCCCTCGAGGGTCGTCCGGCAGGGCAGGCCGGGGTAGTTCGGCGGCCCGCCGGTCAAGCAAGGCGACCAGCAGTTCTTCCTTGTCGTGTACATAGCCGTAGAGCGCCATCGGCGAGCTGCCCAGATCGCGTGCCAGGCGGCGCATAGTCAGCGCCTCTATGCCTTCGGACGCCAGGATGGCCTCGGCGCGGTCGATGACCACCTGCCGGGAAAGGCGCGCCGGGCGTCCGGCCGCGCGGCTTGTGGCTGGGAGCGTCATCAGGCTAGTCTGCCAGCCCTCCCCGCAGTCCCGGCCGCCGGCGGGTCGCTGGTGATGAACGACGTGGAGCCCTTCACGATAGTCGCCGGACGGCCTGCGAAAATGGTCAGGAGGATCGAGGGCCGCCCCGCGTCGTAATCAGCGGTAGGCGGGGATTCCGGTGATTGCCTCCCCGATGGCGAGCGTGTGGATCTCGTTGGTGCCCTCGTAGGTGAAGACCGACTCCAGGTTGTTCATGTGCCGCATCACCGGGTACTCCAGAGTGATCCCATTGGCGCCCAGAATGCCGCGCGCCTCCCGGGCGATCTCCAGTGCCGCCCGCACGTTGTTCAGCTTGCCGACGCTGACATGCGGGGCGGCGATCCTGCCTTCGTCCTTCATGCGGCCCAGGTGCAGCGCGAGCAGCGTGCCCTTGTTGATCTCCAGCAGCATCTCGACCAGCTTGCGCTGCGTGAGTTGGAAGCCTCCGATCGGCTTGCCGAACTGATGCCGGGTCTTGGCATAGTCGAGCGCGGCCTCGTAGCAGGCGCGTGCGGCGCCGAGCGCCCCCCAGATGATGCCGAAGCGAGCTTCATTGAGGCAGGAGAGCGGTCCCTTGAGTCCGACCACGCCTGGCAGCGCGGCGGACTCCGGCAGGACCACGTCCTCCAGGATCAGCTCAGAGGTGACCGAGGCCCGAAGAGAGACCTTGCGATGGATGTTGCGGATCGAGTAGCCCCGGCTGCCGGTCGCCACTATGAAGCCGCGAATGCCCTCCTCCGCCCGAGCCCAGACCACTGCCAGGTCCGAGATGCCGCCATTCGTGATCCAGAGCTTGTTGCCGTTCAGCACCCAGTCCGACCCACGCTTTTTGGCAGTCGCCCGCATGCCGGCGGGGTCCGAGCCGAAGTCAGGTTCGGTGAGCCCGAAGCAGCCGACCAGCTCGCCCTTCGCCATGCCCGGCAGCCACCGCTGCTTCTGCTCCTCGGAGCCGTAGCGGTGGATGGGAAACATGGCCAGCGAGCCTTGCACGGAAACGAAGCTGCGGAAGCCTGAATCGCCGGCCTCCAGCTCGAGGCAGGCCAGTCCGTAGCTGACGGCACTGGCCCCGGCGCAGCCGTAGCCCTGGAGGTGCATGCCGAGCAGCCCCAGCTCGCCCAGCTCGCGCGCCATCTCCTTCGGAAAGACTCCTTCCTCCCACCACTGCTCGATGCCCGGCAGGACGCGGTCCTTGACGAAGCCGCGCACGGTGTCGCGGATCAGCAGCTCCTCTTCCGAGAGCAGGGAGGCGATGTCCAGGAAGTCCGAGGGGTCCAGCCGCGTGGACGGCTTGGTGGCGGTGCTCACCCGCCCATTGTGCCTCAGCCTCCGCCATGCAGCAGGTGGAAGAATGGTCTGCCCATGGACGCTATCTTCCGGCCGCTGTCCGTGGCCGTCTACGGCGCTTCCCGGAACCCAGCGAAGCTGGGCCACACGCTGCTGCGCAACGTGCTAGGTGGTGGCTTCGAAGGAGACGTGATAGCCGTCAACCCCGCCGGTGGTGAGGTGCTGGGCTTGGCCACCGTGCCCCGCTTGGCGCGGCCGGTGGATCTAGCGCTGATCTCGGTGCCCGCGGACTCCGCCGAAGCCGCTGTCGCGGATGCCGTGCGGGCCCGCTGTGCGGCGGCGATCGTCCTGGCCTCGGGCTTCGGCGAGACGGGAGCTGCGGGGCGCGAAGTGGAGAGCCGGATGGCCGCCCGAGCGCGTGCTGCCGGCATGCGGCTGGTGGGGCCCAACTGTATGGGCGTGGTGAGCCGATCCGCTCCAGGTTTCTTCAATGGGAGCTACTTCTGGCGCCTGCCCCAGCGGCCGGGCAACATCAGCCTGGTTAGCCAGAGCGGAGCCTTTGGCGGCATGTTCCTGGCCGAGAGCCGCCGCCGAGGGCTCGGCGTCGCGCGCTTTCTCTCGGTCGGCAACAGCGCCGAGGTGGTCGAGACCGACGCCCTGGAATGGCTGGCGGAGGACCCCGCGACGGAAGTGATAGGCCTCTTCGTAGAAGCCTTCCAGCAGGGACGCCGCTTCGTCGAGGTGGCTCGGCGCTGCCCCAAGCCGGTGGTGGTGCTGAAGGCTGGCCGGCTGGCAGCCGGAGCTCGGGCAGCTGCGAGTCACACGGGATCGCTCGCCGGCAGCCGAGGCGCGGTGACGGCGGCCTTTCGCCGTGGCGGCGTCATCGAATCGGGTACCTCGGACGACTTCTTCGACAGCTTGCAGGTGCTGTCAGCCCGGCCGCCCACAGCTGGCCGCCGGATAGCCATCGTGACGATCTCCGGCGGCCCCTCAGTGCTCGGCGCCGACGCTGCCGAGCGAGCCGGCCTGGAGCTTCCCGCACTCGCCGCGAAGACGGTGGCTGAGCTCCGCCGGCTGGCTCCGAGCTTCGCCGCCACCGGCAACCCCGTCGATCTGACGCCGCAGTGTCCGCCGGACCACTTTCAGCCGGCGCTGCGGGCGGTGTTCACCGATCCGGCCGTGGAGGGCGTGGTGGCCATCAACTGCGGTCTGGATGTGCAGGAGTTCGGTCTCGGCCTGGCCCAGGCGCAGCGGGAGACGGGCAAGCCGGTCACCGCCTTCCTCCTCGATGTGCCCCAGATCGAGCAGCACCTGCGCAGCGCCGGCCTTCCGGTCCTGCCTACGCCGGAGCGGGCAGTCGCGGCCTACGCGGCGCTGGTTCCGCTGTGAGGGCGCTCAACGAGTGGGAGAGCAAGCTTCTGCTTGGCGACGTGCCGAAGCCGCGCGAGGCTCTCACCCGGACTCTGAATGAAGCCTTGGCCTTCTCCGCCTCGGTGACCGGACCTGTCGTAGCCAAAGCGCTGGGTCTGGCGCACAAGTCGGAGCGAGGCGCGGTCGTGCTGAACGCTGACCTCAGCGCCTGCTGGCAGCGCCTGGCCGCTCTGGGGGACGGCTCGGTGCTGGTCGCTGAGCAGGTGCGGGGCGAGCTGGAGCTCATCGCCGGCGGCTTGCGCGATGCGCAGTTCGGCCCTGTGCTGACGATCGGCCTGGGCGGCGTCACAGCTGAGGTGTTCCGGGACGTGGCGTTTCTGCTCAGTCCGGCCGAGCCAGGGGAGCTAGAGAAGGCGACTGCCAGGCTGCTCTCGGCGCCCCTTTTCCGCGGCTGGCGCGGGCGGCCGCCCGTAAACCTGGGCGCGCTGGGCTCGATCCTCGCCGCCATCGGTGCGCTGCTGGAAGCCGATCCCGAGGTGAGCGAGGTGGACGTCAACCCCATCCTCGTCCGGGACGGTCAGCCGCTGGTGCTGGATGCCCTGGTGGTGAAGGACTGATGACCGAAGCCGTCGACGCCGGGCTCGGCTGGACGGTTCAGCACGCTTATCGGGGCAGCGAGTTCTTTCGCCGCAAGCTCGACGCTGCCGGCGTCGATCCCCATTCGATCCGCAGCGAGGCCGACCTGCCCCGCTTGCCACTGACGACCAAGCAGGAGCTGCGCGAGGCCTATCCGTTCGGCTGGACCTGCGTGCCGCCGGAGCAGGTGGTCAGGATCCACGCCTCGACCGGCACCACGGGTAGGCGCATTCTCGCCACCTACACCGCGAACGATCTCGAGGATTGGGCGGCCATGTTCCAGCGCTGCTACGAATTCGCCGGGGTGACCGCCGCTGACAGAGTCCAGATCACGCCTGGCTACGGCCTCTGGACGGCCGGCATCGGCTTCCAGGCGGGCGCTGAGCGGTTGGGCGCCACTGCAGTGCCCACCGGACCGGGCAATCTGAACCTGCAGTTCGAAGTGATGCTCGACTTGCAGAGCACGGTTCTCTGCGCTACTTCGTCATTCGCCTTGCTGATTGCGGAGGAAACCCAGCGGCGAGGCCTCAACGAGCGGCTGGCGCTGCGGGTGGGGGTGTTCGGCTCCGAGCGCTGGGGTGAGGCGATGCGGAGCCGGATCGAGGAGTTGCTCAAAATCGAGACGTTTGACATCTACGGCTTCACCGAGCTGTACGGGCCCGGCATGGGCCTGGATTGCCGAGAACACGAAGGCATCCATTACTGGGACGACTACTACCTGGTCGAGGTGATCGACCACGCCAGCGAGAAGGTGCTGGCGGCCGGGGAGGAGGGCGAGCTGGTGGTGACCACGCTGCGCAAGCAGGCGCAGCCGCTGCTGCGCTACCGCACCCACGATCTGTCTCGCATCATCCCTGAGCCCTGCCCCTGCGGCAGCCCCTTTCCGCGCATCGAGCGATTGAAGGGCCGGGTGGATGACATGTTCAAGGTGCGCGGGGTGGCTGTCTTTCCGGCCCAGATCGACACAGTGCTTTCGGCGCAGCCCGGGCTGGGCAGCGAATACCAGGTGCTGTTGACCCGGCGGGAAGGCCGAGATCGCTTCCTGATCCGCGTGGAGGCCCCGGAGGTGTCCGGCACTGAGGTGCTGTCGGCGGCGCTGCGGCAGGAGCTGGGGGTTCGGCCGGAGATCGAGATAGTTCCGCCGGGCAGCCTGCCCCGGACCGACCGCAAGACGAAGCGCGTCGTCGACGAACGCGGCTAAGTTGCCTTAGCGGGTCCGGCTCCCGCAGGAGACGAAGGTTCGGTGGACCACCTCCCCGCGAGTATCTCGTTGATCATTTCGGTCAGCAGCGCTGCCACAGCAGCTGCGCTCCTTCCCCTCGTTGACAGCGACTCGTACGCGTCGAATGAGGTGAGGACCAGCAGCAGGTCGGCCAGGTCATCCAGATCCTCGGGGAGCGCGTCTCCACGCTGCTGGGCGAGACGCTGAAGGAGCACCATCAGCGCCTGCCGCCGGCGCTGGTTGCGATCCTCGCGCGCCAGCTCGGGGTCCAGAGTGGTGAGCGCGCGAAGCCGCCGGATGAGGAGTCGCTCCGACTCCCAAAGCCCGACGAAGACGCTGACCAGGATCTCCAGACCCGCCAGAGCGTCGGGAGTTCGGAACGCCTCAGGCAAGCGCTGGATGCCACCACGCAGGGCGAGATCGTCTGACATCGCGTCGACCAGCCCGACCTTGGAGCCAAAACGGTTGTAGACCGTCATCCGGGCCACCCCTGCCTGCTCTGCGACAGCGTCGATCGTGAAGCTCACCGGGCCGTCCGTGCTGAGCAGAGTCCGTGCCGCCTCCAGGATGCGCCGGCGCGTCTCGCTGGCGCCCAGCACTCGAACGTCGGATCTGTAGGACCGCGGACTCAACGCTTGCAGCCTATCTAATATTTGGCTATACTATCCATACAAATAAAGGAGGTGCTGCAACGTTCGGGGTCTTCGCGACCCGCCTGGCGGCGCGGTTGATAGCGGTTGTCCAGATCGCCCTCGGCCTGCTGTTCTGGACCGGCCAGGCCGACTGGCTGGTTCCCGTCCACATGACGATCGGGTTGCTCCTGGTCATCGATCTTTGGGCAGCCGTCGCAGTTGGGCTCAGGGCCAGGGTGCCGATCGCCCTGGCTGCCGTCGCCCTGGTTTGGAGCCTGGTCATGCCGAGCTTCGGGCTGGCCCAGGCGTCCTTGCTGCCAGGCGCGGGACACGTGCTAGTTCAGGTCGCTCACCTGCTGGTCGGACTGGCCGCCGTCGGCCTGATCGAGGCGCTCGGCGGTTGGTCGCAGCGTCGGGCAGTGCTGGCATGAGGCGCCGGCCCTTCCGCTTCGGCGCCGTCGACCTGCCGGCCATGGATTGGTCAGAACAGGCGCGGCGGCTGGAGGATCTGGGCTTCGACGTCCTGCTCATGCCCGACCGCCCGCAGCTGCCCTCCGCCCTGCCGGCGCTGGCGGCGGCGGCGGCCGTGACCAAGCGCCTGCGCGTCGGCACCTTCGTGCTGGCGGTCGCCAGACATCAGCTCGAGGATGTGATCCGTCCGGCCGGCGGGGAATGAAGCTGGCGGGCACGGTGGCTGACACAGTCACCATCAGCCTGCCGCCCCAGGCCACGGAGGCCGAGGTGGCTGAGCGGATCGGCTGGCTTCGGGACAGCGCCGGGGGGCGCGCGGACGAGATCGAGCTCAACTTGAACCTGGCGGCTGTCGGGGATGCGCCCACCCGCTGGCTGGCGGGAATGGGGCTCCAGCCGCGCGACCTCCATGCGGCCGGCTCGCCGATGGCGCTCTGGGGTAGCACCGACGACATGTGCGAGCAGCTCGAGCGCCGCCGGGAAAAGCTGGGCGTCTCCTACTGGTCAGTCCCTGCCGCCACGGCCGGACTGCTGGCACCGGTCATAGCCCTTTTGGGCGGTCGCTAAGGCCAGGACGCGCCCGACGCTCGCCGAGATACCGGATCAGACAGCGCCAGCTAGGCCTCTTCGATTCGAGTAGTCAGTTCCGCCGGAAGGCCATGAAATTGGCTGAACCGCTCGACTGCCCCCTGCAGCTGGACGTTCTCCTCAGCCGAGAGGGGTCGGCCAACGCTCACGTCGACGGTGACTGCTCCTTTGGCCGGTTTGCGCTTCCAGGACCCCAGCGTTCGGCCGGCGATGACCAGGGGCCTGGTCAGCAGCGTGCGATCGGCACCCGAACCGTCTAGGAAGTTCCGGAGACTCTGGTAGGCGACGACCGACTCGTCGTAGGTGGGGAGCAGGAAGGCCTGAGGGTCATCGCTTTGTGGCTCTAGCTCGCCAGGACCGAACCACGCCTTGCCCTCCCGATCTGTCCAGCTTTCCAGCGTCGTCCGGTTCAGCTCGAGGCCGATCCTGATGTCGGCCGTCGTGAGGCTGGACCACCAGCTGAAGTCCCTGATCGCGGCCGGCCCGTGGCTGCGGAAGTAGCGCAAGGTGAGCTCGGCCAGCGCCGCCTCACGATCCGCCTCCAACCCGCTCGTGGATTCGACCTCGAGCAGGGCGTAGGTGTGCTGACGGCCCTGGCGGGGACCGCTGGCGATCACTCCCTCCAGCTCGGCGTGCATGAAGATGAACCCCATCCGCGGGCCGTCGCCCTGGATCCCCGCTGCCAGCAGCCTCTCGACCAGCGCCGCCCGGGTCTGGGCCTGTCCCTCCCGCAGGCTGCTCACGAGCAGATCCGTTGCCTGGTTCAGGTTGGCCGCGTCCAGCTCGGAGTGGCGGTAGTACTGGGCGGTAGCGGCCTGCACCCTGGCGGCGGTCAGCTGCAGCAGCCAGCGGATGTCGGCGCGGCTCACGAAGTGCCAGGTCGGCCGCAGGATGTGCGTGCGCAGAATCGTCCCTTCGGTCAGAGCCCGCTCCACCTCGGACTCCGTCCCGGAGGCGAGCCGCTGGCCGACCGACCACTTGGCTTCCTCATACTCCTGCGCCTGCACGGCGCCCAGCCAGGTCACCATCTCCAACGCGGTCTTCAACGGCTGACCCGTCAGCCGCTGGTTGCGCTGGCGCCGCCTGATGATGTCACGCTCGTTCATGCCCGTCGATATAGCCGCGCTACCAGTGCTCGGGCTGTGTTGACTGCCTCTTCAATGGCCACTGCCCCTACCTTCGGGACATCGCACCCTTGCCGCCGTCAGACGGGTCGGCCCTGCTTTCCCACTGCTCGGGGCCGGCTCCCGGGGTCACGTCGCGCGAGCTGGTGTAAATCCGATCGTGCGGTTCGGTCAGCATGAGGCGTACGCCGAGCTGGGTGACGGGCGAGGGCTGGACGCCCGAGGCGTACCAGGAATGGCTCGAGGAACTGCTGGCCACGATCCTGCTGCCGCCGCGGCTCAGGCGGGGGTACCCTCCCACTTGCCTTCGACGAAGCTGTCGGACATCTGCGAGAAGCGGATGAAGTTTCCGAACGGATCGCGAAGGCCGCAGTCGATGCCGTAGCCGCGGTTGGTCGGCGGCTCGCTGAACTCCACGCCCTTGGCGACCAGCCCGTCGTAGGTCTTCTGGCAATCGTCGATGGTGAAGAAGAGGCTGCCGGCGGTCCGGCCCTTGGTGACCAGTGCCCTCACCTCAGCGGCACCGTTCTCGTCCATCGAGGGCGGCCCCGGCTTCTCTAGAAGAATTGAGCGATCGCCATCGCCGGGCACGCCCACCGTGAGCCAGCGCATGTAGCCGAGGGGGATGTCGTCGATCACCTTCAGCCCCAGCTTGCCGACGTAGAAATCCACGGCCTGATCCTGGTCGAGGACGTAGAGCGATGAGACGCGAAGTGACTTCAGCATTCGTTATTTCCTTCCTTCATAGGTTGTCTGTCGATGGGTTGTCTGTCGAGTGGGTCGTCGGCCCGCCGAGGACCACGCTACCCGTGCGCCGCTGGCGCGGCTTATCCAAAACTGCTCGGTGTCAGCCAGGCCATGGCGAAGCAGTTGGGTACCGGAAGCGGCTTCGTGTGGGACCGAAAGCGGCTCGGAGACTCGCCGACGATCCGGCTGAAAGTGCGGCTGAAGGTACCCAGGCTGGTGAACCCGACATCGAGGCAGATGTCGGTGATGTCGCGCCTGGTCTGGACCAGCATGTACATCGCGCGCTCGACCCGCCGCCGCTGCAGGTAGCGGTGCGGTGTCTCACCGAAGGCGGCGTGGAAGCTGCGAATAAAATGCGCCGGCGAGACGTGCGCGACCTGCGCCAGGCGCGGGATGTCGAGGGGCTCCGAATAGGAGCGGTCGATGGCGTCCCGGGCGCGCAGCAGGCGCCGGTTCAGCTCCTCCTCGGCGCGGCTCACCCGTGCATTCTGGCGAAGCCGGCCGGCGGCGGCGCCCCGCCGGCCTGGGGATTCGCCACCGCCACCCCGGTCTCGGGGCGGGCCGCTACGATCTCACCGCCATGCCGGTCATCGCCTGTCCGACAACCGTCATCCGCGTCTGAGGGCAGCCGAGAGCGAGCCGGCTCCTCACGACCGTAGGGCGAGACGTGCCCTTTGGCCGGTTACGCTTCTGCGGTGAGCGCCCCTCCCGCCAGGTCGGCAGAGAGCGCAGAGCTGCGGATCATCGGCAGGTCGCAGCGGAAGCTCGACGGGCGGGACAAGGTGCTGGGGCGCACGCGCTTCATCTCCGATCTTCAACTGCCTGGTCAGCTCGTCGGACGCATCCTGCGCAGTCCCCACCCGCACGCGCGCATCCTCTCCCTCGACGTAGCCGAGGCTGAGCGGCTGCCCGGGGTGCATGCGGTCCTCCACGCCGGCAACGTCACCCAGCGGCCGTTCGGCTACGGGCTGGACAACCTGCCGTTGAAGCAGGAAAAAGTCCGCTGCGCCGGCGACGAGGTGGCAGCGGTCGCCGCCGAGGACGAGGCGACGGCCGAGCGCGCGCTGGAGTTGATCGAAGTCGAGTACGAGCCCCTGCCAGCCGTCTACGATCCCCACGAGGCTCTGGCAGCCGGGGCGCCGGCGATCCACCCCCAACTGGCGGACCTGGATCCGAACGTCTCCATGCGCTGGGACTTCGACCACGGCGACGTCGAGCAGGCGTCGCGGGCGGCTCACGTCATCGTCGAGGGCACCTTCCAGAGCCCGCTTTCGGCTCCAGCATCCATCGAGACCCATTGCTGCATCGCCGCCTTCGATTCCGAGGGTCGGCTGGATGTGTGGACAGGCGTGCACATGGCCTTCATGTATCGCAAGGCGATCGCTGACACGCTGCAGCTGGACTGGCGGGACATAGTCATCCACCAGCCGCCGATCGGCGGCAGCTTCGGCGGCAAGATCGACATCGATCCCCTCGACTTCATCACTGTGCTGCTGGCCAAGGCGGCCCGCCGGCCGGTCAAAGTCCATCTGAGCCGGGAGGAGGAGTTCGTCGGCTCCCGCGTCCGCCAGCCCATGCAGATCCGGCTTCGCACAGGCGCCGACAAAGCCGGCAACCTCCTCTTTCGCGATGCCGACGTCATCTCCGACAACGGCGCCTACAACGCCTGGGGCTCGCATGCGCTGCTGGTTGTGATGCAGAGCATCAGCTCCCTCTACCGGGTGCCGAACTGTCGAGTGCGAGCGCGAGTCGTCTACACCAACAAGGCATACGGCGGCTCGGTTCGAGGCTTCGGCAACCCCGAGGCCACCTTCGCCATCGAGCAGCAGACCGAGGAAATAGCCGATCGGCTTGGACTGGACCCGATCGACCTGCGCCTCATGAACGCCAACCGCTCAGGCGACGTCACGCCGCAGGGCATGCGGATCACCTCCTGCGGCCTGGCGGAGTGTCTGGAAGAGGTACGCAAGGCGTCAGGCTGGGCAGAGCTGCGAGGTCGCCGGCGGCATCTGCATCGCGGGTTCGGCGCAGCCGCCTACATTCACGTCGGCGGGGGCGCCCGGATTTATCCGTCGGACGGCTGCGGCTCGATCCTGAAGATCGATGAAGCAGGCCGGGTGACGCTGATCAGCGGTGCCTCGGAGCTGGGCCAGGGTTCGGAGACTGTGCTGGCGATGGTCACTGCCGAGTCACTCGGCGTGCCGCTCAGCGCCGTCAGCGTGGTCAACGACTCCACAGAGCTCAAGCCGTGGGATGTCGGGGCTCACGCTTCGCGCACCACTTTTGTGGCCGGCAACTCGGCCCGCCTCGCGGCCGTCGAGCTTCGCCAGAAGCTGCTCGAGACAGCCTCTGAAATCCTCGAGGTTGACGCCGCCGATCTGACCCTTAGCGAGGGCGTCATCGCCGTGCGCGGCGCGCCCGACAGTTCACTGGCCTACGACAAGGTGGCGCGCCGGCGGATGCTGCGCCAGGGTGGCTCGATGCTGATGGCGACGTCCTTCTACGACCCGCCCACCGAGCCCCAGGACCGACTATTCGTGGGCAACATCTCGGCTGCCTACGGCTTCGGCGCTCACGTGGCGGAGGTGGAGGTGGAACCCGACAGCGGGCTCGTGCACGTACTCAACCTCTGGTGCGCTCACGACGTGGGTCGGGCGCTGAATCCAGCCGCGGTGGAAGGCCAGGTGCTGGGTGGAGCTGTGATGGGACTTGGCCTGGCCCTGACGGAGGAGCTCGGTGTGGCCGACGGTCAGCTGCTCCGGCCCAGCCCGCGGGAGTACGGAATGCTGACAGCACTGGGCATTCCGCCCATCCATGTCATCCCTGTCGAGACGATCGACCCCGAGGGTCCCTTCGGCGCCAAAGGCGTGGGTGAGGCCGGCGTGATCCCGGTTGCGGCTGCGATCGCCAACGCCGTAGCTGATGCGACGGGTGTGCACCCCCACGGTTATCCCATCGCTCCCTGGAAGCTGCTCGACTGGTTGCGGGGTCGGGAAGTGGAGGCAGGCGCTTCTGTCGCTGAGGGAAGAGTTTTCGGCTGCCAGACCACCCGATGACGCTCGCCGCACCGGATTAGCTGCGGAGCTAGCCGGCAGCGTGGCCCCAGCGCGCTGTGGCGCCGAGAACCAGTCGTTCTACGCCTGTTGTGACGGGTTCCTCACCTGCACGGCACACCGGGAACGGGAACCGGCGGGCAGACCGGCAGCGTGGGCAACGGTACGGGGGGCAGCGTAGGCAGCGGCACAGGGGGCAGCGTAGGCAGCGGCACAGGGGGCAGGGTGGGCAGCGGCACTGGCGGCAGCGGGGGCAGCGGCGCCGGCGGGGGCGCGGGTGCCGGCACCGGAATCGGCGGCTGGCCGCCACCGCCAGGGTTGGAAGGTGGCTGGCCGCCACCGCCTGGGTTGGCGGACGGCTGGTCGCCACCACCTGGACTGCCCGGCGTGGCGGGAGCCTGCCCACTCGGCGATGGCTGGGGCGCAGCGCCGCCGCCGCTGTTATCGCGGGGACCGGGGCTCGGGCTTTCAGTCCTGGGCGGCAGGGGGGTGGGTGATGCGCCCTGCAGCAACCTGGTCAAGCCGACCCGCTGCATGGTCCCACTGAAGCCGCCCGGCTGTGCCGACGCACCGCCAAAGGCCAGCGCCAGGATGACGACCACAGTCAGCGCCAGGGCCGGCGCCCAGTTCAAGTGCGGTTCCCAGACGCGCTTCGGCTTGCGTTCGAGTACCTGGCGGAAGGTTGCCGGAAGGTGGTCAGGCCGGTAGGACTTCAACTCACCCTGTACCAACGTTTGCCAGTCGGGCAGGCGAGCGGGGAGCCGGCTGGGTTGATATGTCTCCAACTCGGCCCGGATCAGACCGCCCCAGTCGGGCATCCTGGCGGGCAGTCGCCGGGGCTGGTAGGCATCGAGTTCGCCGCGAATCAAGGCAGCGATCTGGTCGGTCGGCCGCCGATTCTCAGTCTCATCCATTGTCGGGTCCTGAAGCTAAGGACGCTTCGGGAGCGGTTTCCGTTTTACCTATCACGCCGCGCATGATCCTGAGTGCGGCAGTCAAGCGCGAGGCGACCGTGCCCGGCGGGATGCCCAGCGACTGGCTGACCTCCTCTCGGGTGAGATCGCTGTAGTAGGTGAGCACCACCACTGCGCGCTGGTTGGGGTTGAGCGCCTCGAGGGCCCGACTCACGGCTGTGCGGTTCTCCGAGCGGTCGAAGTCGCTCACTTCCTCGCGGGTGAACAGCTTGACAGGCAGGAGTCGTGCCAGCTTCTGGCGTCGGAGGTGGGAGAGCGCTAGGTTGATGCCAATCCTGTGCAGCCAGGCACCGGCCGCGGTGATGCTCTCAGATTGCGCCTTGAAGGCCCGCTCGAACGTTTCC
The DNA here is from genome assembly GCF_050999135.1 of Candidatus Dormiibacter sp. Classification (NCBI taxonomy): domain Bacteria; kingdom Bacillati; phylum Candidatus Dormiibacterota; class Candidatus Dormibacteria; order Candidatus Dormibacterales; family Candidatus Dormibacteraceae; genus Candidatus Dormiibacter; species Candidatus Dormiibacter sp. Next base: position 57,768 of record NZ_JBPCPN010000059.1, read on the forward strand.
TGAGTCAGATCCTCAGCTGCCGCGCCGTCCAGGACAATACCGCGGATCGAGCGATAAATCGGCAGGCGGTAACGCTGGTAGAGATCGTCGAAGTCGAGTGATCCCGCCACCTCAGCCATGTCCCACAAACCTACGGGAGCAATGTGGTAAGTGGAGATGGTAAGTCCGCGCACGCGGGAAGGGATGACTATGCGACTTTGCCCAGCCGCGGCTTTCTAACAGCATGGCAAGCCCGCTGGGCCTCCGACTGGATGGGCCTGGCTGCCTGTTGCTGTTGCCTGTTCCGGCCAGAGTTAGCATCCGAGGCCCCAGATCGACGGGGCGCCTTCCGGGCCCTGATGCCCGCGTGCCAGGACCCGGTCCCCCGGGATCTTGGCGCCGCCAGCCCGGAACGCCGGTCAAGGGAGGCCATGAGGGCCTGCTGAATATCCGACAGTTGCAGGCAACTAGAATCCGCATAGTGAACCGCTGGGCGGACGCTTGCTAATGCCTGTCTCGCTGGAGGACAAATACACCCTCGAGATAGGCCGCGCGTTCATGACAGGCGTCCAGGCGCTGGTCCGGCTGCCGATGATCCAAGCTCAGCGCGATCGCGCGGCAAGGCTCAGGACAGGGATCATGATCAGCGGCTATCCCGGCTCGCCGCTGGGTGGTTACGACCTGGAGCTGGCCCGAGCCAAAAAGCACCTGGAACCGCTTGACATTCACCTCCGGCCGGGATTGAATGAGGAGCTGGCGGCCACAGTCGTCTGGGGCAGCCAGATGACCGAGGTCTTCCAATCCACCTACGACGGGGTCACCGGCATCTGGTACGGCAAGAGCCCTGGCGTCGACCGCTGCCTGGACATCTTCAAGCACGCTAACTTGGGCGGCGGTCCGCGTCACTCAGGGCTGCTGGCCCTGGCCGCCGACGACCCTCAGGCCAAGAGCTCGACCCTGCCCAACGCTTCCGAATGGGACTTCGTCGCCTGCGGCATGCCTGTCTTGGCGCCGGCCTCGGTCTCGGAGCTGCTGGAGCTGGGCCTCCACGGGATCGCGCTCTCCCGCCTGACGGGGCTCTGGCCCGCGCTCAAGTGTGTGACCAACCTCTGTGATGGGGGCGCCACTGTCGATCTCAGCCCGGCCAAACCGCCGATAGTCATCCCTGATCTCGGTGACTTCCAGAAGCCCAACTCCTTCCTCTTCTTCGCCCCCGGTTCGATCGAGATGGAGAGACACCTCTTCGAGGAGCGCTTCCCGGCCGCTCACGCCTACGCTCGCGCCAACCAGCTGAACCGAATCACTGTCAAGGGGCGGCGGGATCGCCTGGGCCTGGTCGCGTCGGGCAAGTCCTTTTCCGACCTCCGCCAGGCGCTGCTGGACCTGGGTCTGGACGCACCCGCGCTGCAGCGGCTGGGAGTGCGAGTGCTCAAGGTCGGCATGCCCTATCCGCTCGACCCCCAGGTGGTGCGTGAATTCGCGCAAGGCCTGCAGGAGATAGTGGTCATCGAGGAGAAGCGAGATCTGGTCGAGGGCCAGGTTCGCAACCTGCTCTACGACCTGCCCAAGCGCCCGCACGTGCTGGGCAAGCTGAACGCGGAGGGGCAGCATTGGTTCCCCTACTTCGGCGAACTTGACGCAGATCTGGTGGCAGAGCGAATCGGCCCGCGCCTGCTCGAGCTGGGCGGTGGAGACCCGGTCTCACGCCGCTTGAGCGCAGTCGCGGAGGTCCGGGGCCGGTCCTATGACGCCTTCCTGCGCCGGTTGCCCAACTACTGCCCGGGCTGCCCGCATAGCCGCTCGACCGTCTCGCTCGACGGCGAACTGGTGGGCGGTGGCATCGGCTGTCACGGCATGGCGCCGATGATGAGCCAGCCGGAACGGCGGACTATCAACGCGGCACCCATGGGCGCCGAGGGCTCCGCCTTCATCGGCCTGGCGCCCTTCGTCGACACTGAGCACTTCCTCCAGAACGTCGGCGACGGGACCTTCTTCCACTCTGCCTCCCAGTCGGTCCGCGCCTGCGTGGCAGCCGGCGTGAACATCACTTTCAAGCTCCTCTACAACGGTCACGTCGCCATGACTGGCGGCCAGCACGCGACCGGCGCCACCGACGTGCCGACGCTCACCCGCTACCTGGAGTCGGAGGGCGTCAGGCGCACGATAGTGGTGAGCGAGGATCCGGATCGCTGGCATTTAGCCAGGCTGGCGAGCAACGCGAAGCTCTTTCCCCGCGAGCGGTACGAGGCTGCTGTGCGCGAGCTGCGGGACACTCCTGGCGTCACTGTGCTGGTCTTCGATCAGGAGTGCGCGGCCGAGAAGCGGCGGGCGCGCAAGCGCGGCAAGCAGCCACAGCCCACGAAGTTCATCTTCATCAACGAGGAGGTCTGCGAGGGCTGCGGCGACTGCGGCGACATCTCCAACTGCATGTCGGTGCAGCCGATCGAGACCGAGTTCGGCCGCAAGACGCAGATCCACCAGTCGTCCTGCAACAAGGACTATTCGTGCTCGCGGGGCGACTGCCCGAGCTTTCTGACGGTCATCTCAGAAGGCGGCGTGGTGCGCAAGCCCGTGCCCGAGCTGAGTCTGGACAAGTTGCCGGAGCCTGCTGGCAAGCCGAGCGTGCCGCCTGACGGCTATCGCGTTTACATGCCGGGCATCGGCGGCACCGGCGTCGTCACCACCAACCAGGTGCTGGCCGTCGCGGCCATGCTGGGCGGTAAGGCTGTGCACGCGCTGGACCAGACAGGACTGGCGCAGAAGGGAGGCGCCGTGCTTTCCTCCCTCGTCATCCTGCCGGGGGAGCAGGATCCCTACCGCTCCAACCGCGTCGGCGTGGCCGGGGCGGACCTGATGCTCGGCCTCGACGCGCTGGGCGTGGTGGCGCCCCTCAATGCCGATCGGATGGCGCCCGGCCGCACTGTGGTGGTGGCCGACTCTTCGCTGCAACCGACCGCGGAGACAGTGCGCCACGTGGACATCCTGCTCCCTGGCAAGAGCGCGCTGGAGAGCGCCATCGACCAGTGGAGCCAGCCAGAGCGGAACGTCTGGATCGACGCCGGAAAGACGGCTGAAGCGCTCTTCGGTGACCAGATGCTCACCAACACCTTCATGCTCGGCGTTGCCTATCAGTCAGGCGTGCTGCCTGTCGCCTTTGCCGATCTGGAGGAGGCGATCCGGCTGAACGGTGTGGCGGTCGACCGCAACCTCCAGGCCTTCCGTTACGGCCGGCTCTATCGGCACGACCCGGCGGCGGTCAGGCGCTCTCTCTCGCCGCCGCCGCTGCGCTATGAGGAAGTGCGTAAGCAGTACCTGCAGCGGCTCGGCGACCTGGGGGGTGCCTACCAAGAAATGCTGGCCGACGCGGGTCGGGCCGGCTTGAGCGAGGATCTGCGGAGGGCGCTGGGGTATCGCTTGGGGGAGCTGATCGGCTATCAGGACGTCGCTTATGCCGGCCGCTATCTGGCTCGGGTACTGGAGGTGCACGCAGCGGAACAGCAGGTGCTGCCGGGCAATGAGGAGCTCGTCACTCAAGCGGTCCGTCACCTATACAAGCTCATGGCCTACAAGGACGAGTACGAGGTCGCCCGACTGCTGCTGAAGCAGGAGTGGGAGCTACGAGTCAAGGAGACCTTCGACAAGCCCAAGGTCCGCTACAACCTGCACCCGCCGTTTCTCCGCGACCGCGGTTTGAAGCGAAAGCTGGAACTGGGGGGCTGGTTCCGGCCCTTCCTACAGACTCTGATTCCGCTCCGGCGGCTCCGCGGCACCGCCTGGGACCCGTTCGCGCGGAGCGAGATCCGGCGCCTTGAACGGGCTCTCATCAGTTGGTATGAGGAGCTGCTGGACGAGATCTGCGCCAACCTCACGCCGGCGAATCACGGGACGGCTGTGCAGCTGGCGGCGACGCCGGATCGGATCCGCGGCTATGAGCAGATCAAGCAGCGCAACGCCGACCTGGTCTTGAAGCACGTCGAGCGCAAGCGCTCGGAACTGCAGGAGGTCGCTGCGACGGCCTGAGCCGTGGCCACCGAGTCTGGCCTCCCGGTCTCAGCCGAGCTTGGGTCGTGCGGGCCGCCGGTATTTGACGGCGAGATCGAGGCGGTCGTCGAACCGCCACTCAGCTTCGGCCGACCAAACCTGGTGCAGCAGCTCCTCGAACTGGCTGTTCAGGTCTGGCGCCGGAGGGCCGGCGCGGAAGTCCGCGGCCTTGTCATTGCTGGATCGTGAGCTGGATGGCTGATTCATCGTTAGCGAACCTCCTGGCGTCTATTGATGTGAAACGAATCAGCGCCCGAATTGGTTCAGGGAAGCGTGATCTCGACTGACGCGGGCCAGCTCACGGCGGTGCACGTCGGCCGGCCGACCTCGCGGGTGACGCCGGAGGGCAAGAGCTGGCGGTCGGCTTTCGTGAAGCAGCCGACGGCGGGGCCGGTCTGGCTCGACTGGGAGAATCTGGCCGAAAATCAGCAGGCCGATCTTGGCGTGCACCGCGGCCCCGACATGGCGGTGCTCGGCTACTCGGCGGACCATTACCCCCTTTGGCGGGCTGAACTGGACCTGGCCGAGCTGGGCCCGGGCGGCTTCGGCGAGAACTTCACGATCGCCGGCCAGGATGAACACAGCGTCTGCCTTGGAGATGTTTACGAGCTGGGGGAGGCGATCGTCCAGGTCTCGCAGTCGCGCGGTCCCTGCTTCAAGATCAGCCGTCGCTGGAACCGGCCCGACCTTTCGGCAGAGTCCTCGACACCGGCCGGCACGGCTGGTATCTCCGGGTGCTGCAGCCTGGGCTGGTGGAGGCTGGACGATCGGCCCTATCCGCGCTGGACAGTGCGACGCGCCGCCGACACACTGCAACTGCGTAAACGAGATCCGGCCGCGGCCCGTGCCCTGCTCGAGTGTGAAGTCCTGGGCGCCGGTGGCCGCCGAGACCTGGCCGAGCCTTTGTTGCGCTCAGTCCCCTAATCGCGGGGACAATCTATGCGGGCCGAGCCGAAAGGAGCGGCGGTCGATCACCAGCCTCCGGCCACGCCAGGTGTGCTTGCGGCGCAAGGCGCTGGCCGTCAGTGTCAGAGCTGCCGGGATGTCGGCGAGCAGTGAAAGCCAATAGGTCCACCTGATGCTCGCATACGCGCGCCGCGTGCCCAGCAGGACGCCCAGCGGCATCACGAGCAGGGCCAGGTTCACCGACCGGAGTGCGCCCGGCCGCCGGCTGGTCAGGAGGCTTAGCGGAAGGGGCGGTGCCTGGGTCAGCAGCGCACCTACCAGCCGGGGCCAGTCGCGCCACGTCCAGAAGCGATCTCTCAGCGCCAGCGAGCGCGGCATCCCGCGCCACGCTTCGCCGACCCCCTCGTACATCCGGGTCGTGGCCGCCCCTCCGCCCTCAAACAGTCCGACGGCGTAGCCGGCGGCGGTCAGCTCGCGCGCCAGGCTGACGTCCTCGCAAGTGGATGCGCGAACCCGGCTGAAACCCCCGATCTCGCTCAGCGCTCCGCTCTCCAGCAGTTGGCACTGGCCGCTGGCCTCCGCTCGCTCCGGTGTCACGCTGATCCGCCCCGGCCGTCCCTGCCGGTAGATGTAGGTGGTCAGCGAGCGGGATGCAGCGCTCCCAGCCAGAGCCCCGGCACCTCCTGCCTGGTGGCCAGGCTGGTGGAGGCAAGGCCTGAGCGCTGCGCCTGCGACAGAAGTAAGGGCAGCGCGCCAGGCCCCAAGCGAACGTCGGCGTCCACCGTGAGAAGATGGGTGCCGGTCGCCAGCCGGCGGCCTGCCTCCAGGTTCCACGCCTTGCCGTTCCAGCCTGGCGGCGGCGCGCCCACCTGGACCACCCGGAACTTCGGTTCTGCAGCCGCAAAGCCCTCGGCCAGCGCTACGGTGCCATCCCGAGAACCGCCGTCCAGAACCAGGATCTCGCTCACCTCCGGAGCGAGGCGGCAAAGCGCTTGGAGGCAGGCAGAAAGCCGCAGCTCCTCGTCCAGGGCCGGCACCAGCACCGAGACGGCAGCCCTGTCAACCTTGACCAGCCGGGCCGGCGCCGTCTGCGACCGCCGAAGAAAGCGGCCAAGCACCAGCACGGCCATGCCCGCCTGGCCTGCGGCCAGGGCAGTGCTTATCAAGCCGGCTTGAGTCGGGGGCTGTTGCGAAGCTGACTTAGATCGGAGGCGCCAATCGCGAACATCGCCAGGCGCAGTGTCTCACAGAGTTCGGCCGCGAGCTCTGCCGCCGAGCCGGCGGCGGCGGCCCGAAGGAACGGGCCGGCCAGCCCGGCCAGATCGGCGCCCAGCGCGATGCTCTTGGCGATGTCGATACCGTCGGCGATGCCGCCGCTGGCTATCAGCGTCGCCTCGGGAGCCGCCGCACGGCCCTCAAGGATGGCGGTAGCTGTGGGGATGCCCCAGCCGGCGAAGGCGCCCGCAACGCGGGCCCGGACCGCGTTGTCCAGCCGGTGCCGCTCGACCTCGCTCCAACTGGTTCCGCCGGCGCCGGCCACATCGATCGCCGCCACCCCGGCGTCCCAGAGGCGCCTGACCAAGTCGGCGGCTATCCCCCAGCCGACCTCCTTCACCACCACGGGACACTCGAGCTCCGAGCAGAGGGTGGCAATCCTACCCAGCAGGCCTGAGAAGTCGGTGTCGCCGGCCGCTTGCAGAGCTTCTTGCAACGGGTTCAGGTGCAGGACGAGAGCGTCGGCCTGAAGTTGATCGACCAACCGGCGGCAGGCTTCAGCGCTGACTCCGCGGTTCAGCTGGATGGCGCCCAGGTTCGCCAGCAGCGGCACATCCGGCGCTTCGGCCCGAACGAGGAAAGTGGGCAGAAGGGCAGGATCCTCCAGCAGCGCCCGGCCCGAGCCGAGACCCATGGGCAGCCCGAACACCTGCGCCACGCCCGCCAGCTCGCGATTCAAGCGCCCCGCTTCCTCGACGCCTCCGGTCATGCAGGAGAGGAGGATCGGGGCGCCCAGCTGACGGCCGAACAGCTCCGCCGTGAGATCCACAGTGGCAAGCGAGATCTCCGGCAGCGCCACATGTTCAAACCGCCACTGCTCGAACCCTGCGCTGATGCCTTTGCCAGCCACGTTCTCCTCGATGTTGATCCGCAGGTGCTCCGCCTTGCGGTGCTCGATCGCCTTCACTGCCGCTCACTGGAATGGTCGTCCGCGCCGACCGAGGCGCCGGGGCTGCCGGTCGTTGAGAGGGCGCTCTGGTGCAGCCGGTGGGTGTGCTCGCGCATCAGGCGGCGGGCCACCTCCAGCACCCTCGACATGGCGGCCAGCGCATCATCCTCGATGTTCATCTCCCTGAGCTCGCGCCGCATCTCCTCACCGAGCGGCATGAACAGCCCTCTGAGCTGGACCTTCACGCTTGGTGTGAGCGTAACTACCGTCCGCCGGCGGTCCTGGGCATCCGGCATGCGCTGGGCGTGGCCGTGATCCACCAGGCCGTCGATGACCCGCGTTGTGGCGCCAGTGGTCAGCGCCAGCATTCGGGCCAGGTCGCCGGCGGTGGCCGAATCCCCGATGGCCCGTAAGCAGTGGAGGGCGCGGAGCTCGGTCCGGTTCAGGCTCATGTGCTCGGCCGCCGCACCGCTGACGGCATCCACCTCGGTCGCCATCATCCGGAGGTGCAGCAGCACCTCCTCGAGCGCGGTGGGTGGAAGAGATCGCTGCATGGTTAGATTATCAGCCAAGATACTTACTAAGTGAGTGAATTCATCAAACCAGGATCTGTTGACGAGGCGGTGGTCAGCCTTCTCTCCGACTTTCTGGCCGCGCGCCGGCAGGAGGCGGTTGACCTCGACGATCGTCTGCTGGTCCTGCACGCCGAACTCGAGAGCGCTGTGAGGGCACCGGGTAAGCGGCTGCGGCCGCAGCTCGCCTGTTGGGGCCATCGGGCGGCCGGCGCGACCGTGGGGCGCGAGATGCTCCAGGCGGCGGCGGCGCTCGAGCTCCTGCACACCTTCGCTCTGATTCAGGACGACGTCATCGACCAGGCGCCGACGCGCCGCGGCCGTCCCGCCAGCCACGTCCGCCTGGCCGGGGCGGCGCAGAGCGGACGGCGCGACCGCTTCGGTGAGAGCGCCGCCATCCTGCTCGGCGACCTGGCCCTCATCTGGTCGGGCCAACTGCTGGCCGAGTCAGGCTTTCCAGCTGAACGTCTGCAGGCAGGGCTGCGTGTTTACCACGAGCTGTGCGCGGAAGTGACGCTCGGCCAGTATCTGGACATCGTCGTCTCCCACACAGATCGGCTGACCGAAGAGGACGCGCTGCGCGTGAACCGTTACAAGACAGCCTGCTACACGGTGCAACGGCCGATCCAGCTCGGGATGGCACTGGCCGGCGCACCGGTTTCATTGCTCGACAGCGTGCCGGGTTTCGCCGTGCCCGCCGGCATCGCATTCCAGCTCAGGGACGATCAGCTGGGCGCCTTCGGCGACCCGGAGGTAACGGGCAAGCCCAGCGGCCAGGACCTGCTGGAGCGTAAGCCGACGTGGCTCTGGGCCCGCACGCTCCGGCTCCGACCCGATGCCGCGCGACTGGAGACTGTGCCCGAACTGCGGGCGGCAGCTCTGGAGTCTGGCGCCGCGGCGGCCGCCGAAGCGGAGATCAGCCGGCTGGAAACCGAAGCGCTGGCGGCGCTGCGGGCCATGCCAGTCGCTCCGGAGGCCGAGTCTGAGCTGGAGCAGCTGACGGAGCGGCTCATCAGGCGCAATTCGTGATTCGCTACACCTACCTGCTTCTGCTGATCGGCAGCTGGACGGGAACGCTCGTCCTGGCCGGCCGCTGGCAGCTTGGCTTCGGCCGGCGCCTGGTTCGGGCGGTGCTGATCACGGTTCCCCTCTTTCTGGCCTTCGACGTGACGGGGTCGGCGCGGGGCTGGTTCGCCAGCGATCCTCGGCTGAACTCAGTCATCTTTCCGCCAGGCATCCCCTTGGAGGAGCCGATCCTGCTGGGATTTCTGACGCTGGTTTCGGTGGTGATCTTCCGCTTCCTGGCGACACGGCTCGCGACTCGTTGAGGGAGTACACGCTGGCGTCCCTCGGGCTTCTCCTGGTGGCCGCGGTGTTGGCCGCCGTGACCGGCAGCTGGCGGCGGCCAGCTTTCTGGGCAGGAATCGTTGTCTTCGGCCTGCTCACGGCTGCCTTTGATCTCCTGATGACGAGTGAAGGGCTCTATCACTACGCCGACCGCTATCGCTCGGGTGTGGGGATCGGCAGGATGCCGGTTGAGGATCTGCTCTACGGCCTGGCTCTGTATGCCGTCGCCGTCAGTGCCTGGTGTGGTCGCCATGCTGAGAGCTAGCCGGCCCTATAGCTGGATCAACACGGCGCTGCCCTTCTTGGCCGTCGCGTTGCTCACCGGCCGCGTGACAGCTGCGGTGGTGCTGGGCACCGTGTATTTCCTGCTGCCCTACAACCTGCTGCTGTACGGCGTCAACGATCTCTTCGATTACGAGTCTGACCGTCGCAACCCGCGCAAGGGGGGTGCCATCGAGGGGGGCTTGGTGCCGCCTGCTCAGGCCCGGCGCATGCTGCTGACCATCGCGGCGACCAATGTGCCCCTGCTGCTGGCGATGGCCTGGCTGGCGGGTCCGGTTGCGGCAGGAGTGCTGGCCTTCACGGTGCTGGCCGCTGTCAGCTACTCGGCGCCGCCCCTACGACTCAAGGAAAGGCCCTTCCTTGACTCGCTCAACAGCTCCCTTCACTTCGTCTTGCCGCCGGTTTGCGGCGGGCTTTTGGCGGGCGCCCACCTCAGCGCGCTGCCCTGGCGCTTTCTGCTCGCCTTCCTGCTCTGGGGCATGGCCTCACAGGCTTTGGGCGCGATTCAGGACGTTGAGTACGACAGAGCCGCCGGAATCGGCTCGATCGCCGCCTGGCTCGGCGGCCGCGCCACCGCCGTGGCCGCCTTCGGCGTCTACCTGCTGGCCGGAGTCTTCACAGCCACCGGTGGTGGTCCTGCCCTCGTGGCGGCGGTGGTGGTCCTGCCCTACGCAGCACTGGCGCTCATCGCCACCCGGCAGGCGCGCACTGCCTGGCGCGGCTTCCTGGGTCTGAACCTGGTCGCAGGCTGCTTCTTAACGCTGCTGCTGCTCCAGATCAACGGCGTATTCCACGAGCGGCTGGGAACCCCCGCGTGAGCCGACCTGGGCGGCGGGCAGTGGTGATCGGTGCCGGCCTCGGCGGCCTCGCCTGCGGCATCCGCCTGGCCGCTCGGGGGCTGGACGTGACGGTACTGGAGCAGGAAGCCGTGATCGGCGGCCGGGCAGCCCAGATCCGGGAGGCGGGCTACACCTTCGACGTCGGCCCCTCGCTCATCACCATGCCCTGGGTGCTGGAGGAGCTGTTCACCGCCGCCGGGCAGGATTTGCACCAAGCCGTCAGGCTGCGGCTGCTCGATCCCTTCTATCGCATCGCCTGGCATGGCGAGAGCCGGAGCTTCCTGTTCAACGGCGACCGCTCCGCCATGCTGGAGCAGATCGGCCAGTTCTCCTGGGCCGACGCCGCCCGCTACGACGGCTTCCTGGCGGCCAGCCGGGCAATCTACGAACAGGCGATCCTGGTGGCCGGGCGGCGCAGCTTTCTGCGCCTGGCCGACTTCCTGGCGCTGGTGCCGGCGATGCTGCGGCTGGGCGCCCTGCGCTCCGTCGATGCGTTCGTCGGCCGCTTCTTCCAGGAGCGGCACGTCCGCCAGGCGTTCGGCTTCCATCCGCTCTTCATCGGCGGTGACCCATTTCGCGTCCCTGCCGTCTACGCCGCGCTTGCCTATCTCCAGATCGAGCAGGGCGTCTGGTATGTGGAGGGCGGCGTCCACGCGCTGATCCAGGCGCTGGGCAGCCTGCTTCGAGCGGTCGGAGGCCGGATCGAGACAGGCTCTCGAGTGATGCGCATTCTGACCGCCGGCAATCGTGTCCGGGGGGTGCAGCTGGAGGGTGGCGAAGAGCTGGCGGCGGACCTGGTCGTCAGCAACGCGGACGCGGTAACCACCGCGACCGATCTGCTGGGCAGGCCACGGCCCCGGCTGCGCTCCACGATGGGCTGCTACCTGCTCTACCTCGGCACCCGCCGCAGCTATCCGCAGCTTCAGCACCACACGCTGCTGGTGGGCGCCGATTATCGCGGCTTCATCACGGATGTGACGCGCCGGGAGAGGCTCTCCGACGACATCTCTGTTTACGTGCACGCGCCTGCCCGCACCGAACCGGGCATGGCGACAACAGGCGGGGAATCGCTAGCAGTGTTGCTGCCGGTGCCCAACTTGAGGGCCGGGATGGATTGGCAGTGCACAAGTACGGAGCTGCGCGAGCGACTGCTCAACGAGCTGGAGAGCCCGGCCGGGCTCGGCCTCACTGGGTTGCGAAGCGATATCGCCTTCGAGGCGGCCTGGACGCCTCTGGACTTTCGCGACCGCTTGGGCGCTGTCGACGGCAACGCGTTCGCGGCCGAGCCGATACTCAGGCAGTCGGCTTACTTCCGGACGCCCAATCGGGATCGCCAGGTGTCGAACCTCTACTACGCGGGCGGCGGCACCCATCCCGGGGCTGGGATTCCGGGCGTGCTCCTGGGTGCTGAGGTGACCAGCAACCTGATCAACTCGGATCTGGGGCTGTAATGACGACTGTGGCTCAGACCGTGGTTGACACGGGCCACGTGGTCGCCGCGAGAGCGCTGACCAAGCGGGTGGCGCGGACGTTCGCTCTGGCGACCAGGCTCCTGCCGGCCTCGGTCCGCAGCGACGTCTACCTGCTCTACTTTGTGCTGCGGACGCTGGACGACCTTGTCGATGCCGCTTCACCAGAAGCGCTTCAAGTTCTGAATCGTGTCGAGAACTGGGCCCTGGGCGGCACGGGTGGCAGCCGCGAAACGGAGATTCTCGCGCACTTGGCGGCGCGCCATCCTGATCTGCCCCGCGATGCTGTCGCCGACTTCGTAGTCGGCATGCGCACCGATTTGAGCGGCCCCGGCTTCCGGACAGAAGCTGATGTGGACCTCTACGCCTATCAGGTTGCGGGAACCGTGGGTCGCCTGCTCGCCGCCATTCTCGGCTCCCCTCCTGAGGCAGATTCGGCGGCTTGGGCGCTGGGCATCGCCATGCAGCGAACCAACATCCTGCGCGACATCGATGAGGACCTGGCACGGGGACGCATCTACCTCGCAGCCGAGACGCTTCAGCGGCTGGGCATCCACGACCTGACTCAGGCGGAACGGCGGCCGCTGCTGGAGGACCAGATCAGGCTGACTGAAGATTGGTACCGCCTGGGGATCGCCGGCATCTCGCAGCTCCGCCGCGGTCGCCGCGGCGTGCTCGCGGCGGCCCTCATGTATCGGGAGATCCTGAGGCAGATCGGACGCGACGGCTTCGGCAGCACGCGTCCCTGGCGATCTCACGTGTCGCGCCAGCGGAAGGCCTGGCTGGCGCTGCGCTCGCTCAAGGCCTGATCTGCCCCGGCCCTGCAATTCACGAGGACCTGCGGCACACTAGCAGGATGGCGCAGACGCGGTCGGTCAGGCCGGCGGAGACAACGTCCGGAGTTGAGGTCAAGCCTGTCTACCGACCGGAGGACGTCGCCGGCCTGGACTATGAGCGAGATCTCGCGGATCCCGGCCAGTATCCGTACACGCGCGGTCCCTATCCCCACATGTACCGGGAGAAGTACTGGACCATGCGAACGTATACGGGCTTTGGCACTCCGCGCCTCACCAACGAGTGGAACCGGAGGCTGCTGGCCGAGGAAGGCGTGACGGGGCTCTCCACGGCGCTCGATCTGCCGACGCAGATGGGCTACGACTCGGATCATCCGGAGTGGCGCGCGGAGGTCGGCCGCGTAGGCGTGGCGATCGACTCGCTGGCCGACTTCGAAGTGCTCTTCGACGGCATCCCGCTGGACCAGGTCTCGACCAGCTTCACCATCAACGCGCCGGCCTTCCTCTTCCTCGCGCTCTATCAGGTGGCCGGCGAGAAGCAGGGCGTGGCGCCCGAGCGCCTGCGGCCGATAGTCCAGAACGACATCCTGAAGGAGTTCTTCGCGCGCGGCGCCTGCGTCTTTCCGGTCGAGCCCTCGCTGCGGCTGGTGGCCGACACCTTCCAGTACTGCAGCACCAGCATGCCGCGCGCCAATCCGATCTCAGTCTGCGGCTACCACATTCGGGAATCGGGCGCCACGGCAGTGCAGGAGATGGCCTTCGCCATCTCCAACGCGCGGGAGTACATAGATCGCGTGCTGGCGCGGGGCATTCCCATCGACAGCTTCGCGCCCCGGATCTCCTGGAACCTGGGCGCCTTCATGAACTTCTTCGAGGAGGTGGCCAAGTACCGAGCCTCCCGCCGCATCTGGGCCCGGTTGATGCGCGAGGGTTACGGCGCCCAGGATGAGCGCAGCTGGCGGTTCCTCTGGTTCGCAGGAACGTGCGGCTCCACCTTCAGCCACCGTCAGCCGCTCAACAACATAGTGCGTGCCACTGTCGAGACCATGGCGCTGGTCCTGGGCGGTCTGCAGTCACTCACTGTCAACACCTGGCAGGAGGCCTTTGAGATCCCCGACCAGGAGGCGATGCTGACTGCGCTGCGCACGCAGCAGATAGTGGCACACGAGTCAGGCATCGCCGACACCGCAGATCCGCTCGCTGGCTCCTACTTTGTGGAGTCGCTGACCGACGAGTACGAGCGCCGCATCCTGGAGCTGATGGACGATGTGCGGGAGCGGGGCGGCATGGCGCGCTGCATCGAGAACGGGTATGTCCAGCGTCTGGTGCTGGAGGAGGCCTACCGCCACTCGCAGGCGGTGGAGACAGGCGAACGCAAGGTGGTGGGGGAGAACATCTTCGTCACCGCCGAGGAGCCACCGCCGACCCGCCTCTACCAGCATGATCCAGCTGCGCTGGACGAGCAGTTGGAGCGGCTGGCGGAAGTCCGCCGGCGGCGCTCCCCAAAAGAGGTCGAGCGAACACTGAACCGACTGCGTGATGCCGCCGCCCTGCCCGCGGAGAACCTGATGCCTTACACAGTCGAGTGCGTTCGCGCCTATGCCACGGTGGGCGAGGTGATGGGAGCGCTGCGCCAGGTCTTTGGCACCTACCAGGAGCCTGTCGACATCTTTGGCTGACGCCGATCCGCGCGAGGAGCGGCGGCTCTTTCGCGCCAGCGTGCGCTCCTTCGTCGAGAGGGAGGTGCTGCCGCGCGCGGAGGAGCTTGATCAGCACGGCCGCTTTCCCCGGCAGCTGTTCGGGCGGCTGGCGGAGCTGGGCTATCTGGGCTTGCGCTATCCCGAAGCGCTCGGCGGACAGGACGCGGACTTTGAAACCGAGTGCCTCTTCTACGAGGAACTGGCGGCCGGTTCGCTGGCGCTGGCAGCCATCGCAGCAATGCAATCACTCATGGGGACGGTGTTCGTTTATCGGTTTGGAACCCCCGAGCAGCACGAGAGCTATCTCCGACCGGCTCTTAGCGGGGAGCGGATCGCCACCTTCGCGCTGACGGAGCCGGAGGCGGGCAGCGACCTGGGCGGCCTGCGCACTCGGGCGCGCCGGACCGCCAACGGCTGGCACATCACTGGCGCCAAGACCTGGATCACTAACGCGCCGGTCGCCTCCTTCCTGACGGTTGGCGCCAAGACCAGCGACGAGCCGGGGCTCAAGAACATCGCTCTCTTCCTGCTCGATGCTGATACCCCGGGCTTCGCGGTGGGCAGGCCGATCGAGAAGCTGGGGACGCGGAGTTCGCTCACCAGTGAAGTGCACATCGACTGCGAGGTCCCGCCGCAAGCGCTGCTGGGCGCGGAGGGGGAGGGCGTCAAGAATGTGGGCGGGGTGCTGAGCGAGATCCGCATCATGACTGCGTTCCTGGCTCTGGGTTTGGGCCGGCGGGCATTGGCGGACAGCGCCAAGTACGCCGCCGAGCGCCAGACTTTCGGCAAGCCCATCGGCGAGTACCAGCTGATCGCCGCCAAGCTGGCCGACATGTCCACGGACCTGCAGGCCGCCCGGACGCTCTCAACCGAGGCGGCCCGGCAGGTGGATGAGGATGGTACGGGGCCGCTGACCACTCTTGCCGCCATGGCCAAGCTGCACGCGACCGAGGCCTGCGTTCGCATAGTGGACGAGACCACCCGCATCTTCGGCTCCTATGGGTTTGCCAGTGAGTACTCCGCCCAGCGCTACTTCCGCGATGCCCGCTTCCTGCTCTCGGGCGGCGGCACCTCCGAGATCCTGCGCACGCTGATCGGCCGGGACGTGCTGAGGAAGGGCGGCTGGGACACCTGAACTCGACACCTCGAACGACCGGTTAAGCACCCCACCTACCAAACCCCCCACCCAAGGGGGGGTAGGAAGATCGTATTTGCGCGAACCCCGGGCCGGCAACCCCGCCTGTGAAGACCGGGCGGTGGGCCACGTGGATCGAAGGGCTGGGCGGCTGGCTCTGGCCTCCAGCCGAGCGGCCGGACCGCTACATTCCTGAAACGTTGAGCAACACGCTGAAGGGCATTCGCATTCTCGACCTCACCCGGATGCTGGCCGGGCCTTACGCCACCATGCTGCTCGCGGATATGGGCGCTGAGGTGATCAAGATCGAGGAGCCGGAGGGCGATCCCATCCGGGCCATGGGACCGCCCTTCGAGCCCGACGGCTTCTCCGCCTACTTCGCCGCCGTGAACCGGAACAAGAAGAGCGTCGTACTGGATCTGAAGCAAACCGACGACCGCGAGCGGTTCCTCGACCTCGCCGCTACAGCTGATGCGGTGATCGACAACTTCCGCTTCGGCGTGATGCAGAGACTGCGGCTGACCCCAAGCGACCTCCGCGAGGCCCGGGCCGACCTGGTGACCTGCTCGCTCAGCGCGTTCGGCGAGGACGGCCCCTACCGGGATCTGCCCGCCTTCGACCTCGTGCTCCAAGCCATGGCGGGCGGCATGTCCATCACCGGTGAGCCGGGCGGCCGGCCCATGCGGGCAGGCATTCCCATTGGCGATCTGGCAGGCGGCCTGTTTGCGGCGTTGGGCGTCTGCGCCGCGCTGCTACGCCGGGAAAGGACTGGCCAGGCCGAGCACCTGGACCTCTCCCTCTTCGACTGCCAGGTTTCGCTCCTCACCTACGTCGGCCAGTACCACCTGACGGACGGTCGGGTGCCGGAGCCGATCGGCAGCGGCCACCAATCGGTTGTGCCCTACCAGGCCTTCCCGACAGCTGACGGGCACCTGGTCGTGGCAGTCTTCGTCGAGCGCTTCTGGCCGCCGCTCTGTCGGGTGCTGGGCCTGCCCGAGTTGGCCGGGCGCTACCCGAGCAACGCCAGCCGCGTCGCCGCCCGAGCCGAGGTGGTCGCCGCTCTGGAGCAGCGCTTGCGGCAGCGCAAGACCGAGGAATGGAGCCACCTGCTCCGGGCGGCGGGCGTCCCCTCCGGTCCTGTCAACACAGTCGATCGAGTGTTTCGCGATCCCCAGGTCCTGCACCGGCAGATGGTCGTGTCGGACGGGCGCCGTCAGCTGATCGGCAACCCCATCAAGACCGCTGAGCCGGACACCTTCATTCCGGCGCCGGCTCTCGGTCAGCACAACTCTGAGATTCTCGGCTGATGCAGCTCGCCTTCGACGTCGGTGGCACCTTCACCGATCTCGTACTTCAGGACGATTCCGGACGGCTCCACACAGCCAAGAAGCTGACCACCTATCCCGATCCCACACCGGCCTGTCTGGCCGGGCTGGACGAATTGATCCAGCGGGTCGGCGTCAGCTGGCGCGAAATCGCCCGAGCAGTCCACGGCACCACCTGGTGCTCCAACCTGGTGATCGAGCGCAAGGCGAAGGGGGTCGCTCTGGCGACGACCAGAGGCTTTCGGGATGTGCTTGCCATCGGCCGCCAGAAGCGCTACCAGATCTACGACCTGCAGATCGACAAGCCCGAGCCGCTCATCGATAGGACGTGGATCTGGGAGATCAACGAGCGCTCCCGCGCCGACGGCACTGTGCACCGCCCTCTCGACGAAGAGCAGGCTGCCTGCGCAATCGCCGAGATGCGGGAGCGGGGGGTCAAAAGCCTGGCCGTGTCATTTCTGCACAGCTACGTCAACCCCGGCCCAGAACGAAGGTTTGGGGAACTCGTGAAAGAGCTCGCGCCGGAGATCCACGTCTCACTCTCGAGCCTCGTCTCCGCCCAGCTTCGGGAGTACGAGCGGACCAGCACGACAGTCGTCAACGCCTACCTCCTCGAAGCCGTGAGGGCGTATCTGAGCGGGTTGGGTGGACAGCTGGAAGAGCGCGGCTATCGCGGCTCTCTCTACATCATGCAGTCTGGCGGGGGAGTGGCAGGAGCTGAGACGATGGCCCAGTTCCCGGTCAGGATGATCGAGTCTGGACCTGCCGCCGGCGCCCTGGTGGCGGCGCGCTATGGCGAGCTCTGCGCCCAGCCCGATCTCATCGCCTTCGACATGGGCGGCACCACCGCCAAGCTCTCCCTCATCACCGGCGGCAAACCGGAGACTGTCGACACCTTCGAGCTGCACAAGATCCGTCTCGCCCCCGGCAGCGGCATCCCCATGAACGTTCGCTCCCTGGATCTGGTCGAGATCGGCGCCGGCGGTGGCTCGATCGCCCAGCCGGAACTGGGCATGATCCAGGTCGGTCCTGAGAGCGCCGGTTCGATGCCAGGCCCAGCCTGCTACGGCCGGGGGGGCCAGGCGCCGACGGTCACCGATGCGAACCTCGTGCTTGGCTATCTGAACCCGCTGGGCTTTGCCGGTGGGAGCGTCGCGCTGGATGGGGCGGCGGCCGGCAAGGCCATCAGCGAGCGGCTGGCGCGGCCGCTGGGCCTGAGCCTGGAGGAGGCGGCCTGGGGGGTCCACGCCATGGTCAACCTCAACATGGAGCTGGCCACACGCGTCGTGTCCATCGAGCGCGGCCATGACCCCCGCGGTCTGGCGCTGGTCGCCACTGGCGGCTCGGGTCCTGTCCACGCCTGCCGGTTGGTCCAGCAGCTCGGGGTCGGCACTGTGATCATGCCGGCCAGCGCCGGCGTCGCAAGCGCCATCGGCCTGCTCGACGCTCAGCTGCGCTTCGACGTCTCGCGGAGCCGTCTGGCCAGGCTGAGCGAGGTGGCTGAAGCGGAGGCGGAGGCGCTCTTCGCCGAGATGGAGGCTGAAGCGTTGGCCGCACTCGACAGCGAGCCCGACCACTTCGAGCGGGAGGTCGACCTGCGCTACGCCGGCCAGGGCTACGAGCTCACGGTGGCCTACGCCCAGGCTGAGCAGCTGTTCGAGGAGCTCTACATTCGCCGCTACGGCTTGGCCAACCCAGGCCAACCGATCGAGATCACCACCTGGCGCGTCACGGCTGTCGGCACTCGGCAGCCAATCCAGCTGCCCCGGTTCCAGGCGGGCCCCCCCGCTCGGGCCGCCCGCCGTCAGGCCTGGTTCCCGGAGGCCAGGGGTTTCACCGACACGCCCGTCTACGAGCGGGAGAAGCTGGTCCCGGGCCAGCGCCTGGAGGGGCCGGCGATTGTGGAGGAGAGGGAGTCGACAACAGTCCTCCCGCCGGGCGTGACGGCCGAGGTCGACGCGTACGGAAGCCTGCTGGCGAGATGGTGAGCGACGCGCCGGACCCGATCACGCTGGGCGTGGTCTGGGGCGCACTGCGCTCCATCTGCGTCGAGATCGGCAGTACTGTGCAGCGGACCGCCTACTCGATCCAGGCCCGCGAGGGGCAGGACTTTTCGGTTGCCCTCTTCGATGCCGACGGTCGCATGTCAGCCCAGGGTCCCTACTCGCCTGGGCATCTGGGCGCCATGAACTTCGCCATCCAGAACTTTTTGGCCACCTTTCCGAGGAAGTCCCTGCGGCCGGGTGACGTGCTGCTGATGAACGATCCCCAGCTTGGCAGCGGCCACTTTCCTGACTTCCTGGTCACCATGCCCTACTTCCATGCCGGCGAGATCGTCGGCTTCGGCGTCAACCTCGTTCACCACACGGATGTGGGGGGCGCGCGGCCGGGCAGCCAGGCGGTGGAGGGCATCTTCGACTGGCACCAGGAGGGGCTCCGGATCCCGCCTATCAAGCTCGTTTCCGAAGGCGTGGAGAACGAGGCGGCGCTGGCCATCATCGCCGGCAACTCGCGCGTCCCAGGGAACATCACAGGCGATCTGCGCAGCCAGCGCGCCTCGCTCCAGGTCGGCGAGCAGCGGCTCGCCGCTCTATACGAGCGCTTTGGCAGGCCGGCGGTCGAAGCCTGCATCGAGACGATGCTTGACCAAACCGAGGAAAGGGTGCGGACGCGCATCGCCGAGGTGCCGGACGGGGAATACCCGTTCACCGACCACATGGACGACTGCGGCCCCGGCACCGACCCGATCAAGCTTCAGGTCAATGTGCTCGTCCGCGAAGACAGGCTGCTGGTCGACTTCACAGGCACCGATCCCCAGACCATTTCCGGGCTGAACAGCTACTTCAACTACACCCGCTCCTACACGTACGCGGCTGTGAAGAGCCTGCTCGATCCGGAGGCGCCGATGAACGCAGGTGCGCTGCGGCCGATCGAGGTCAGCGCGCCGCTCGGCTGCTTCCTGAATCCCCGGCCGCCAGCCGGCGGAGGGCCGCGGGCAGCCATCTGCTCGCGCATCTTCGAGGTCATGCTGGGCGCGCTCGCGCCGGCCGTGCCGAAGGCCGTGACAGGCGCCAACAGCCACTTCTGCAACGCCACCTTTGGCGCCTGGGATCCGGTCAGCCGGCGCAGCTTCGTCGGCTACGAGCTGATCCATGGTGGCTGCGGCGGCCGAGCCACAAAGGATGGCTGCGAGGCGATCAGCTCGCCCTACAACGCCGCCAACCTGCCGATCGAGGCGGTGGAGGCGCAGACGCCTGTACTGGTGGAGCGTTTCGGCTTCATCCCCGGCTCAGGCGGCCGGGGCAAGTATCGGGGCGGTCTAGGGGTGCGTCGCGACGTTCGCATCCTGGCCGAGCAGATCCGCTTCACCAACCTCTCCGACCGGCACCGCTTCCAACCGTTCGGCGTGCTCGGCGGCGAGCCGGGCCGACTGGGCAGGACGGTCATCAATCCTGGCACTGAGAACGAGTACCAGATCGGCGGCAAGGCCTCGGTCGACCTTCAGTACGGTGACGTCGTGTCCTTCCAGCTCGCCGGCGCCGGTGGCTATGGCGACCCGGCGGCACGGGATCCGGCGCTTACCGAGAGGGATCGTCGGCTGGGGCTGCTGAGCGAATGACGGGGCCGCTGCGCGTGGTCGTGGCCAAGCCGGGGCTGGACGGGCACGACCGAGGCGCCAAGGTGGTTGCCAAGGCGCTCAAGGAAGCAGGCATGGAGGTCATCTACACAGGTCGCCATCAGACAGTCGACTCCATCGCCGCTGTGGCATTGCAGGAGGACGCTGACGCGATCGGCCTGTCTGTGCTCTCCGGCGCCCACATGGACTACTGCGGCCGCCTCGTCCAGCGTCTGCGGGAGGCGGAGGCTTCAGACATCGTGCTGACAGTAGGTGGCACCATCCCCGAGTCGGACCGGCCGGCGCTGAAGGAGCTGGGCTATCGCGTCTTTGGGACAGGGAGCCGGTTGGCTGACATCGTCGCTTACCTGAACGAAGAGGTGAGCCGCCGCCGGGGCGTCCCGGCCATTAGAGAGGAGTGAAGGTTTGAGCCATTCAGTGAGAAGAGCAGTGGTTACCGGAGCCGCCCGTGGGATCGGGGCGGCGATCGCCGAGCGCCTGTCCAGCGACGGCCTGGATGTCGCCATCCTGGATCTGGACGAGCCCCGAGCCCAGCAGACGGCTGACACGATCGCCGGCACGACTGGCGGCAAGCTGGTGGCACACGGCTGCGACGTTGCCGACCGCCGGCAGGTAGAGGAGGTAATCGGCCGGGTGGCGGAGGAGCTGGGCGGGCTCGACACCCTGATCTGCAACGCGGGCATAACCCGGGACGCGTTCCTGCACAAGATGACAGATGAGCAGTGGGATCAGGTGCTCAGCGTGCATCTCACAGGCACCTTTGCCTGCATCCGCGCAGTGGCTCCCATCTTCCGCGAGCTGGGTAACTGTCGGATCGTCTGCATCTCGTCAGTGGCCGGCGCCACTGGCAATGCCGGCCAGCTCAACTATTCGGCCGCCAAGGCGGGCATCGTCGGGATGGTGAAGACAGCCGCCCGCGAGTTCGCCCGCTCCCGGACCACAGTCAACGCAGTGCGGCCGGGCTTCATCGACACCGAGATGACGAGGGCGATTCCTGACAACATCCGCGAGCAGATGGTCCAGGCCATCCCTCTCGCTCGCCCGGGCCAGCCGGACGACGTCGCCGGTGTCGTCTCCTTCTACTGCAGCGATGATGCCGCCTACGTCACAGGCACAGTGCTGGACGTGAACGGCGGCTTCTACATGTGAGACCGTGATCAACCGCAAGCGCGCCGGTCACGTTTACGACCTGGGCGAGTACACGGTGACCGAGAAGGCAATGGAGGCTTACGCCGAGATTGCGGGCGGCTTCACCCCTGTCTTCGGCATCGTGCCCGTCTGGGCGGGCATCGCGGCCATCAACGAGGATCCGGAGCTGGGCCTTGACCCGTCCCGGGTGGTTCACGGCGAACAGCGCATGAGCTTCCTGCAGCCGTTCCGGGACGGCCAGGTCCTCCGTTCCCAGGGAACTGTGGAGTCGATCGCGGAGCGCGGTGCCAATGAGGTGGTCACGCTGCGGGTGGACAGCAGTGAGGCCGGTGCTCCGGTGCTGAGTCAGTGGCTGGTGATCATCTCGCGCTGCACCGCTGCAGCTGCCAAGGGAGGTGGTTCAGGCGGAAAGCCATCATCGGCGGAGCCGCCGCCAGCGACGCAGGAGCCCCCAGCGCCGACCGGCGAGCGCAGCACCTACCTGAGTCCGGACATCACCTACAGGTATGCCGCGGCGGCCGGCGACGACAACCGGATCCACACGGATCCCGAGTTCGCTCGGCGCGCCGGGCTGCCCGGCATCATCGTGCAGGGCATGTGCCTGTTGCACGTAGCGACGCGGGCGGTGCTGGAGGTGGAGGGCCGCGAGCCGGCTGAGGTGGGCCAGCTCTCCGCCCGGTTCGCCAGCATGTTCACGCCCGACCAGGAGCTGCGGACTCGGGTCTGGGCTGATGGCGGGGGTGCGAGCTTCGATGCGCTGGGACCGGACCGCAAACAGGTCCTGAAAAACGGCCGCCTGGACCTGAACCACCGCTAGCCTGCCGGGGGAGGCGAACCTTCTCACTCTCTTCAGCTTGTTACGAAGCGACGGTGCCCGGCAGGAGGTCGTCGATCGCCGGCCAGCCATCATCGTCGGATTCCTCGCGCTCGAGCAGCGCCCGACGGTCAGGTCCCATTTTCAGATCAAACAACTGGTCCTGAATCTCAAAGAGCGCGTCCATGAGGCGGACCGGCGCCACCCGAGCGCGCAGGTCGCCGACGCAGGTGGAGGGGAGCAGGTGCCGCAGGCGTATCAATCGCGCCTCCCAGCTCTGGGGAACCCGCTTGACACCTGCCAGATTCATGCTCTCCAGGTCGTTGAGCATGACGTCGATGAAGCTGATCGGTTCCTGTATCCGAAGCCATCGACGCAGCCTGTCAAAGCTTTCCTGCTTGCCCGCCTGGATCTCGACATTCGTGCGCCCCAGGTGCGAATCCAGCGAACCTGAGAGCCACTCCATGCCGAAGACAGTCTAGCAAAAAATTGCTGCAAAATCAAGGGAATCGAATTCAGCCCCTGCCAGTGCTCTCACCTCTCGGCCAACCACGCGTGGGTGCCCAGCTCATGCTCGTATGGGGGATCGGCGCCGGGCCGGCTGCAGGTGATGGCGGCCACCCGGAGCGCGTGGTCCAACGTCCGGGCGAGGGCCGGGTCGGAGAGCCGGTGGAGGGCGTCCTTCTGGAGCGCGCCTTCGCTCCCGAGCGCTGCCAGGAGGCCTGCCATGAACGCGTCGCCAGCTCCCACGGTGTCCACCACCTCCACTTGGGGGGTGGCGCGAAAGACGCTCTGATGCGGGGTGATAGCCATCGCGCCCCGGCTGCCCAGTGTCACGACGATCAGCGCCGGGCCAGGTGCGAGCCAGCGGCGCGCGACGACCTCAGGTATCTCCCCCGGATGGAGCCAGGCGAGATCAGCCTCACTTGCCTTGACCAGATCGACGTTGGGCAACCAAGTCAAGAGGCGCCGGACATAGGCGGCTCGCTCAGGGATGAGACTCGGCCTTACGTTGGGGTCGAGGCTTATCACGCGGTCGGCGGCTTCCCGCCGGAGCAGCGCCTCGAACGCTGAGGCGCCCGGTTCGAGCACCAGGGAGAAGGACCCAAAGTGGACCGCCCGAATCTCCCCGCTCAGCGCTCTGGGCAGTTCAGCGGCACCGAACTTGTGATCGACGGTGCCCTCCACGTAAAAGCCGTATTGCGGTTCCCGATCGGCTTCGAGGTGCACGAAAGCGAGGGGCGTTGGTTCATTACCGCTCAGGGTGTGCCGCAGATCGATGCCCTCCTCCACCAGCACCGTGCGCAGCCGCGATCCAAAGTGATCGGTTGACAAGCGACCGAAATACGCAACTGGCACACCCAGGCGTGCACAGGCTATCGCCACGTTGCATGGGGAGCCGGCGGGCCGGGCGCTGTAGCGGCCGGCCCCAGTCTCCGCCAGGTCGATCAGCGCCTCACCGCAGACGAGGATGTGAGCAGCCAGAGGCCCCTCAGCCGACGGTGGTGAGCTCAGTAGCGCGGCGAATGGGCAGGGACGCCCAAACCGCTCGCAGCAAGATCGCGCATCGAGATGACCCCCGTCACACGCTCACCCTCCACCACCGGAAGGTGGCGGAAGCCACCGGCGACCATCGCATCCAGCGCCTGCTGCGCATCGCTTTCTGGCGTGACGACCTGTGGCGAACGCGTCATCCAGTGGGCGATTGGATCGCCGGCTGATTCGGGCGCCTGGGAGATTGCTCTGACCATATCCCGCTCGGTGAAGATGCCGATCAGGCGGTCACCCTCCATCACGAGTGTCGAGCCGACTCTGGCCCGGGCCATGACTGTGGCCGCCTCGGCGACTGTGACGGTCTCGGCGACAGTGTGAAGGGTGCTGCGGTTCATGAGCTCCCCAACGGTCGCCATTTGAAGCGCAGGCTACGCCACCTGGAGGGGAAAGCGGGCCGATTGCTCACCGCTGATGGGCAGGTTCGCGGCTTAGCGGGGTGCCCCAGGGATGGGCTGCGCGCCATCGACGCCACACCACTTCCCGGCGCCGAACTCACGACCTTTGCTTGCAGGCTGCCTATCCCCACCGTGGGGCGGGCGGCCGTTCACGCTAGGCGTTCACTGGGCGCCAGCGCCGCTCAGCAGCTTTGGCTACGCTCGACCCATCGCAAGCGCCATCGCCGCCCGCCGCGGCGCACTGCTGTCATGGCGCGCCTTGGCCGCGGGCGTCCTTGCCGCCTTCGTCTCAGCTGGTTTCGAGCTGCACACAGTCACCGACCGGGGAACCTCCGGGGTGTTCAACGACTTCTACGACTACTGGGCGGCCGGTCGCGTACTCCTGCACGGCGGCAACCCGTATGACGCCGCTGCATTGAACCAGGTGCTCAGCGCGGCAGGTGTGCACTCAACGGTGGGGGAGTTCGGCTACTCCTACCCACTGTTCTTCCTGCTCCTGGTAGTGCCGCTGGCGCTGCTGCCTGCTCAGGTCGCCGGCTACGTCTTCGCCGGCCTGAGCCTCGCCGCCTTCGCCGTCGCACTGGGCCTGCTGCTGACGCCTCTCGCGCAACTCGGCAGGCTTGAACTGACGGCGCTCGCACTGGCCGCCGGCGGCTTCGTCCCGGTGCGCGGCTCCCTCTTCTTCGGTCAGGCCAACCTCATAGTCCTGCTTGCGCTTGCCCTCGCCTGTCGGGAACGAGCGGCCACGCTCCTCCTGGCCCTGGCGGGCGCTGTGAAGCTCTACCCGGCCGCGGGGCTGCTCGCCCACCTTCGCCGGGGCCGCGCGGGGGCTGTGCCTCTCTTGCTTGGAGCAGCCCTCACCGGCGCACTCGTTCTTGTGCCGAACCTGCTCAGCGGCAGACGCGGCAGCAGCCGCCTGCTCGACATGCTCGGCCCCGACCCTTACTGGAGCAACGCGTCGCTGAACGGCTTCATCTCCCGAATCGCGCTGCCCTCGCCCTGGAGCGAACCGCTAGTGCCCGGCCTTCCGGTCACTCCCGTCGTGGTGCTGCTGGCCCTCCTGCTCATGGGCGTCTCGCTCGCCATCGTGCTCCGAAGGCGGCCGAGCTGGAGCGGCTCCCTGGCTCTCTTCGTGGCCGCCGCGACAGTTGCTACGCCGAAGAACTCGCTCTGGAACTTCGTCCCCCTGCTGCTCAGCGTCGCCTACTGCTGGCCCCATGTGAGACGCCGCCCGCTGCTGCTCCTACCCCTCGTCGCCGGCTGGCTGCTAATCGACCTGCAGTCGAATGTGAACGTCGCTCGCGACGACCCAGGCGGTCACGGCCGGCTGCAGACAGTGCTGCTCGGCATGGCCGCGCTGGGAGGGCTCATGATCTGGGCGACCAACGCTGTTGTGCTGGCCCGGGAGGCGGCCAAACGATTCTCGCTGACGGGGCAGTCGTGACCAATTAGCCTGGGGGATGAGCATCCATTGGTGAGGAGGTTGGAGATGGCACGCATCCCTCTGGGGACGTCCGACAAGGGGCTTCTGGGGCGTCTGGCGGCGTGGTACTCGAAGCGCAAATATGGGAAGGTGGTCGAGCCGCTGGGGGCAATGTCCCATCACCGCGGCGTTGACCTGGCGAAGATCGAAGGAGTACCGGGGTGGAGGCAGAGCGAGATCTACACGGACCTGGAGCGGCTCGTGCTCGAATACACCGAGGCTGTGACGACCACTCCTCCGATCGTCACTGACGGGCTGGTGGCTCGGCTTAGAGAGCAGTTGGGCGACGCTCGAATGGTCGAGCTGACCGAGCTCGTTGCCGTCGAGAATCTGCGCTCACGCTTCAATTCGGCGCTGGGCCTGGAGAGCCAGGGATTCAAGGCCGAGTGCGCGCTGCCGCAGCCAGGATGGGCGGTGAATCGCTAGAAGCCCTGCTCGACCAGCCAGCGCTCGGTCAGGTGGCAGGCCTTGTCAGTGACCTGTCTGACCAGCTCAGGGCTGAAATTGAAGCCGTGCACCGGGTGCTCAATGTGGGGATGGACGTGGAAGATCCGGGCGCGTCCGGCCAGCTCCCGCCGAACCAGCTCCTCCTCCAGCTTGGCGGCCTGATGGACCGCCAGGGAGACCGAACCGACTGCGTTGGCGATGAGGTTGGTGGGCGGCTTCGAGTTCAGGCTCCCGACGGCGACTGAGAAGATGGTCCCGCAACCGCAGGAGGCCAGTTCGGAGACCGGCTGGTCCTCCAGGACGCCGCCGTCAACCAGCATCCGGCGCTCGCCGTCAACGCTCAGCATGCGCCAGGGGAACAGGCCTGGGATCGCGCTGGACGCGAGCAGCGCGTCACCCAGGGGCTGATCCGGCGGAAACCAGACAGGCTGGCCGGTCAGCCGATCGGCGGCCCCGATTCGAATGCTGGGCGGTCCGATGTCGGCCAGCACCGGGTCCTTGAGCCCGAACTCGCGCGTCAGCTCTCCGAGCACCAGAGTCTTGATCGGCTGGTTGTCACCGAGGCTGGTGCGAGGCCCGAAAGCCAGTCGCAGCGCAACCTGCCACCAGGTCAGCCCGAACGTGCGGTTGCTGATGCCGCCGAGGAGCCGCGCCGCCGCCTCCAGGCCCCTGCCCTGCACAGGATCCAGGGCATGTGCGACAGCCGTGATAGCGCCCGAGGAAACGCCGGCTATGCGCGTCGGCACGATGCCGCGCCGAACGAAAGCCCGCGCCACGCCGAGCTCCACGACCAGAAGCGAGCCAGAGCCGGAATAGGAGATGCCTATCTGCCGCTCTGGGCGGTGAGCTGTTCCTTCGCTCATGCGCTGGTCGCTCGTCGCGACCGGCGCAGCAGGATGCTGCCCAGGGCGCCCAGGAGGCACACGGCTGTGCCGCTGAGGAAAGCCGGCGCCGGCCCGATCACATAGAGCGCCCCGGCTCCCAAGGAGCCGGCCACCTGGGCGGCGGTGATCGCAGTCTGATAGACGCCCTGGGTCCTACCCTGCGCGCCCAGCGGCGCCAGCCGGCTCACCTCGGCACTGATCGCCGGGTTGCCGGCGGCGGTGAGCGTGCCCTCCCCCAGACCGATGAGCACCAGCGCCGGCACGCTGCTCACAAAGGGGTAGACGCCGGCCAGGAGGCCATACGTCATGACTGAGAGCAGACCCGCCCTGACATGGCCCAACCTGTCGCTCCAGTTGGCCAACCCGGCAAATACGACTATCGGCAGCGCGTAGGTGGCGAACGACAGGCCGACAACGAAGGTGCTCGCGCCCCGGCTGGTCACGTACAGGCTCCAGATCGTGTCGTAGACGCCGAACATCCAGTACGCAGCCATCCCCAGGATGGCGACCGGCAGGATGAGCCAGAGGATCGCGAGGGCACCGATCGCCTCGTTCTCCTGCCGAGCCTCCTCGCGCCGGGGCGTCACCGAAGGCAGGAAGAAGAGCAGGATCGCCGCCGCCAGCGAGACCACCATGGCCCCGACGAAGACGGCGTCGAGCCGGAAGCCCGCCACCAGGCCGCCCAGCAGAGGGCCCAGCAGAAGCCCTGTCATGTCCGAAGCGCGGAGCCGGCTGAATGCGCTGGCCCTTCGCTGGGGCCCTGTCAGGTCGCCGATCATGGCAGCCGCACTGGGAGCGTAGGCGCCGCCGAAAACAGCTTGCACGAACCGCACGGCGATCAGCGTCTCGGGCGGCAGGGGCAGGATGTAGAGCGGGAACAGCGCCGCGTAGAGGAGCATGGCGACCACCATCACTGGGCGGCGGCCTACGCGGTCGGAAAGAGCGCCGGCAGGATATTGGGCGAGCGCTCGACCCGCCAGGCCGGCGGCAAAGACCAGGCCCACCAGGAGACTGGTGCTGCCGCGGTGACGCAGCACCAGGGGCAGGATGGGCAGGAAGAAACCGGTGCCGATCAGCACGAGAGAATTGCCCGCCAAGAGCGTCCAGAGCGTTCGCGCATCGAGCGCCTGAGTGCCCGGGAGCTGCGCCTCGTCCTGCCCGGGAGCTACCTCAGCCACCCGAGAATCCTAGGGACGCCGCACTATCCCGCAGCGGGGTCAGGAGGTTTGGCGCTCCGGCCGGCGAGCGTCAGGCTGATCAGCGCTCCAGCGACGAGCAGTCCGCTGCAGAAGAGCATGGCCAGGTGGAAGGCGTCGGTCGAGGCCGCCAACGCAGGCGCCAGCCAGTTGCCGTCGAGCGGACGGTTCAAGGGACTGACTCCGGGCGGCCGGGCTCCCAGCCGAGCGAAGAAGAGCGCTGTGACGGCGACGAACACAGCTGCCCCGGCCAGCTGCGGCCCGATCCGCGAGATGGCGTTGTTGAAGGCCGAGGCAAGGCCCACATTCGCCTCGGGCACCGAGTTCATCAGCGCCGAGGTGAGCGGCGCGACTAGGAGACTGATGCCGAGGCCGAAGGCGAGCACCTCGGGCAGCACGTCAGTGGCGTAGGCCAGCGGCGGTATCAGGCTCGCCGGCTGGGCCAGGTCCAGCCGCCAGGCGGACGTGTGCTGGGGGATGCGCGCCAGCCAGGCAGTGCCAGCCGCCATCAACAGAGGGCCGGCCACGAGGAACGGGCGCGGCCCGAACCGCCCGGCCAGGCGCCCGATCCGGGGAGAGAGAAAGATGAGGAAGAGCGAGACCGGCAGGCCGCTCAGACCGGCCGCAGCTGCCGAGTAGCCGGCCACGCCCTGCAGGAACAGCAGCAGGTAGTAGCCGGAGATGTAGAGGGACGCGTAGATGACCAGCGTCGCCAGGTTGATGACCGTGAAAGAGCGGACCTTGAACAGGGTCAGCGAGACCAGCGGGTGGGCGGTTTTACTCAGCCAGAGAGGCAGGGCGGCCAAGCTCAGGGCGCCGAGCGCGAGCGCCAGCCACCCTTCCACGGCCTGCCACTGGTGCTCCTGGCCGTAGATGACGCCGAACGAGAGGCCGCCGGTGGCGACGGCGAAGAGCGCGGCGCCCGTCCAGTCCAGATGCGCCGAGTTCTCATCGCGGCTCTCTACGACATGGCGCTGGCCTGCGAAGACGGCTATTAGAACCAGCGGCAGATTGATGAGGAAGATTGCGCGCCAGCTGACCAGGTCCACCAGCACTCCGCCGAGAAACGGTCCGGCCAGCGTAGTCAGAGAGGTGCCTGCTGCCCAGAGGCCGTAAGCGCGGCCCTGCTCTTCGCCCTGGAAGTGCAGTCGCAACAGCGCCAGCGACCCCGGCACCAGGAAGGCCGCCGCCATGCCTTGCAGCAGCCGGGCGAGTATCAGTGTCTCCATGCTGGGCGCCAAACCGCACAGCAGCGAGGCCACACCGAACCCGATCAGGCCGGCCAGGAAGACCCGCTTGCGGCCGTAGCGGTCGCCCGCCGCGCCTGCCGGGATGAGCAGTGCTGACATGGCGAGCAGGTACCCGTTGTAGACGTACGTCTGCGCTTCCAGTGTGCCGAAGAGAGGGCTCCGCAGGTCGTGGCCGATCCGGGCCAGCGCGACGGTGACCACCGTGCCGTCCAGGAAGACCACTCCAGAGGCCAGGATGGTGGCAGCGAGAATCCAACGGCTCGCCGATCTGCTCTCCCGGTTTTGGATCAGCCGGGCTGCACTAGGCTCAGAGGACATGACTCTTGTCGACTCCCTGGAATTGGTGGATTGGCGGCGGCGGATGGGCGACGCCTATCGGGAGAGCTCGCTCGGGGCCTGGCGAGAGGCGCGCGATCAGCTCTTCGGCGGTCATCCGCAGTCTCCGATACCCGCTGGCCGCCGGGCGGCATTCCAGGGTCTGCGCTGGTTCCCGCCCGACCCCACCTACCGGGTGCAGGCGGCAGTGGAGACCACCGACCCCTCGCCGCTCGAGATCGACACTGGCGGCGAGGACGGGGTGATCAGCTATCGACGCAGCGGTCGTCTGCGCTTCCAGCTTCAGGGCCGAGAGTGCTCGCTGACGGTCTTTTCACTGCAGGGCTACGGTGGCGGCCTCTTCCTGCCCTTCACCGATGCGACCTCCGGCCGGGAAACGTACGGCGGCGGTCGCTACCTCTTCGACACCATCAAGAACACCGACGCGGGCTGCCTCGACTTTCAGCTCGGGGCGGCCGAGGTCACCATCGACTTCAACTACGCTTACCACCCCTCCTGCCACTACAACCCCCGCTGGGCGTGCCCGCTGGCGCCGCCAGAGAACCGCCTGGCTGTGGCCGTCCGCGCCGGTGAGGTCAGCTATCCGGCTGAGGAAGGCCTCTGAGCCGGTCGGCTGCCGGCTGCCTGGGTTCCCGGACGCATCTCTAGATGCTTGCGCTCTCGCTCGCCTTTGCGGCAGGACTTGTCTCCTTCCTCTCGCCGTGCGTCCTGCCACTGGTCCCCGCCTACGCCGCCTATCTGACCGGGGAAGCCAATCAGCCCGCAGCAGAGGGCAGCGGCGGAGGGCGGGCAGCAGTGCTGCCGCGGCGCACCCGCGTAGTCGCCAGCGGCGCAGCCTTCGTCGCCGGGGTGAGCCTCGTTTTCATCCCGACCTTCTACCTCTTGCGAGCGGTTCTCACGCCGGTGCGCGGTGTCGTCCTGCCGGTGGCGGGGGTGGTGGTCATCCTGCTGGCGCTGCAGACGGCGGGGATCGTGCGGCTGCCGCTTCTCTATCGCGAGTTTCGCTTCCTGGACCGGATGCCCGAGCGTGGTGGCGTGCTGGGCGCCTTCCTGCTGGGTCTGGGTTTCGCCGCCGGCTGGACGCCCTGCATAGGCGCAACGCTGGGCGCCGTGATCAGCTCGGCCATCAACCAGGGCGCCAGCGCGTTCGGCCTGCTCCAGATGATCGTCTACACCCTCGGCCTGGGCCTACCGTTCCTGCTGCTCGCCGTGGGGATCGAGCGAGCCGCTTCATTGGTCACGGTGCTCGGGCGGCACCGGCGACTGATCGACCTGACCTCTGCGGCGGTGCTCGTGATCATGGGCCTGTTCCTGCTCACCGACAACCTGCTGCTGATAACCAGCGCGCTGACCAACCTCCTGCCCTACGCCCCCTTTGGCCTGTGACCGCATGGACGGACAAGCGGTGCTCGCGGCCTTCGACCAGCAGATACGCCGGCAGCCGAAGCCTGACGCGCCGGACGGATGCGTCGAGCAGGAGGCCCGGGTGATTCGAAGCATCTCCCGCGGGGAGGGGTGGACGGGGGTGACCTGGTGCGATCTGGACGATGCCAACGCGGACTCGGTCATCGCTGCTGAGATCAGCCGATTCGCAGACCTGTCTCGCGCCTGGGAGTGGAAGCACTACTCATACGACCAGCCCCGAGACCTACCTGACAGGCTGATCGCTGCCGGTTTCAGGCCCCAGCCGGTCGAGGCCCTGCTGGTCGCCGAGATGGCAGAGCTCCCGCTCGATGCGCCGCCGCGCCCGAGCGTGGAACTGCGGGCAGTCGTCGACGGGCAGGGCGCCGACGCGCTGGTGCGCGTGCATGACGAGGTGTTCGGCGGAGACCATGCCCCTGTGGGCAGAAGCTTGCTGGTCCGCATCGCGCGGAAGCCCAGTACAGCCGCGGCAGTGGTCGCCTGGGCCGGGCAGACTCCCATCGCAGCCGGGCGCGTGGACCTCCACCCCGGCACCGACTTCGCCAGCCTCTGGGGCGGCGGCACGCTGCCAGCCTGGCGCCGCCGCGGCGTGTTCCGCTCGCTGGTCGCCTACCGAGCTGGCCTCGCGTCGGCCCGGGGCTTCCGCTACCTACAGGTCGACGCCACCCCCTACAGCCGCCCGATTCTCCAGCGTCTCGGCTTCGTCCAGCTCGCCACGACTACCCCCTTCATCCATCCCGGCGGAACCGCCTGACGTCTCAACAGCCGAAACTGCGGAGAAGGGAGGGCGGCCTTGGTGGATGGGTCTCTAAGCTCTAGGCAAATGGCGAAAGGTCTCGATCTCCAGCTCGACAGCGACTTCGGCCAGCGTGTGCAGCGCCGGCTCCGGGAGGAGCCGGTTATCTGGCTCACCACCACTGGGCGGGAGGGGACGCCGCAGCCGAATCCTGTCTGGTTTCTCTGGGACGGGCAGAGTGTGCTCGTCTACAACCGTGCTGACGCGGCGCGATTGAAGCACATCGAATCGAGGCCGCGGGTAGCGCTCAACTTCGATGGGAACGGCCAGGGTGGTGACATCATCGTGTTCACCGGGCGCGCCGAGCTCACCCCGGGCGAGACGCCCAGTGATCAGCACGCTGAATACGTGGCCAAGTACAGAGCGCGGATGGAGCAGGTGTCGGGCAGCGTGGCCAACTTTGCGCGGAGCTACCCCGTCAGCCTGCGAGTGTGGCCAGACAATGTCCGCGGTCACTGACCAGAGCCTCATCCTCGGTCTGGCCGCTCTGGTCGGCGACGCCCACGTCCAAACCGGTGAGGCAGCGCAGGACTACACGCACGACGTCACCTTCCTGCAGCACGACCTGAGCGCCGCCGTTCACCCCGCCAGCACCGAAGAGGTTGCGGCGGTGGTCCGCCTGTGTGCCGAGCGGGATCTGCCGATTGTCGCGCGCGGCGCGGGTACGAGCCTGGTCGGGGGACCTGTGCCGCTGGCCGGCGGAGTGGTCGTCTGCCTGGACCGCTTGGACCAGCTCGAGCTGGACGTCGCCAACACCGTTGCGGTCGCCGGCGCCGGAGTCATCACAGCACGCATCGACGAGCTGGCCAACGAGCAGGGCCTGATGTACCCACCCGATCCAGCCAGCATCAGCATGTCGACGATTGGGGGCAACGTGGCCTGCAACTCCGGCGGCATGCGCTGCGTCAAGTACGGGGTGACCGCTGACTACGTGGTTGGCCTGACAGTGGTCCTCGCCAGCGGCGAGATCCTGCGCCTGGGCGGCAGACTCCGCAAGCGCTCCAGCGGTTACCGCCTGCAGCAGCTCTTCATCGGCTCCGAGGGGACGCTCGGCATAGTGACCGAAGTGATAGTGAAGCTCATCCCCAACCCGCGTTACCGAGCCACTGCCATGGTCGGCTTCTGCAGTCTGGAAGAGGCGGGGGCGGCGGTCTCCCGAGTGCTCGGCGGTGGCCACTTTCCGACAGCCCTCGAGATCATGGACCGCTACGCCATCGACGCGGTGCACGCGGTCCTGCAGCCGCCCTTCGCGCCAGAGATCCAGGCGGTGCTGGTGATCGAGCAGGACGGTCACGACTCTGAGCAGGTGCAGACGGCGCTTTTCGGGATGGTGGAGCTGCTGGATGGCGCTGACAACCGCATAGCTCAATCAGACGCTGAGCGCGACCGGCTCTGGCACGCCCGCCGGAACTTCGGCAAGCTGCTGATGGAGATGCCCTACAACCGGCTCTCAGAGGATGTGGCGGTCCCCATCGGGAGCATCCCGGAGATGCTGCGGAGGCTGGGCCGGCTGGCCGAGGAAAGCGGCGTCCGCATCTGCACGGTCGGCCACGCCGGCGACGGCAACCTGCACCCGTCACTGCTCTTCACCGACGAGCAGCGCCCGCTGATCAGCGCGGTGGCCGGCCGGATCTTCCGCGACGCCCTGGAGCTGGGCGGGACGATCTCAGCGGAACACGGCCTGGGCGTGCTGAAGCGCGACTACGCCCAGCTCGAGCACAGTCCGCTGGCCATGTCGCTGATGCGCCAGCTGAAGGACCTGCTGGACCCCAGGGGCCTGCTCAATCCACACAAGGTCTTTCCCGAACACCCGGCGGACGATGAGTTTCTGAACCACATCCCGGGCTGGTTCCCTGGTGAGGGTTTCGCCGCGCACAGGGGGGAGATCGCTACCTAGGCGGACCTGCGCCCCCCTGGGTCCGGTGAGGGGAGTCCCATTCCTCGGTTGCGCGTCCCTGCCTCCAGGAGGCAAGATGGCGACATGAAGTTAGGGACCTTCCGCATTCTGGGCGCCGGCCTGGCTCTCGTTCTCGCCGCCTGCGGCGGAAGCGGTGGACAGAGCTCCACCTCGACGGACACCTCGCCCATCAAGCTGGGCGTCATCACCTCACTGTCGGGCGCCTATCAGACGCTGGGTACCGCGAACAAGGCAGGCATCGACATAGCCGTCGATGAGGTGAACAGCTCCGGCGGCATCAACGGCCGCAAGCTGCAGGTCATCTATCAGGACGACAGGACTGATCCCGCTCAAGCCGTGATCGCCTTCAACACGTTCAGCGACGAGAAGGTGACAGCGGTACTCGGTCCAGTCCTATCTGACGCGGTTCTCGCCATCAAGCAGGGGCCGCTGCAGTCGAAGAAGGTACCAGTCGTCTCGCTGGCCGCCTCGGACACGATAGTGGAGCCAGTCAACCCCAACCTCTTCATGACGCCCGCCAAAGCCAGCGTCACCGCCGATCGCGTCGTCCGCTACCTGAAGGATCAGAAGCTGACGAAGCTCGGCCTCTGGTACGCCAGCGACAACGCCTTCGCCACCAGCGGCTATCAGGCCACCAAGACTCTCGCCGCCAAGAACGGCATCACGATCGCCGACGACGAGCCCTTCAGCGCCCGCGACACTAAGGACTTCTCACCGCTCTTCACCAAGCTCAGGGCCTCTGACTCGCAGGCGCTGCTGGTCTGGGTCACCGGCGGCCCGGCGGTGGGCATCACCAAGGCCTACAAGAACCTGGGCTTGAAGCTGCCGCTCATCTTCAGCCATGCGCAGGCGACCCCACTGTACTTCGGCCCCAATGCGACGGGTCCCGCCTCGGAGGGTGTGATAGTGCCAGCTCAGATCGGTGTGATGGGTCAGTCGCTGCCCGACAACGTCGGCGCCAAGAAGCTGGCCAAGAAGATGGCCGACAAGTACGCCCAGAGCAATTCGGGCTACCCGCCGCAGTTCGCCTTCGACGGCTACATCGGAGTTCAGCTCCTGGCCGATGCCATGAAGCGCAAGGGCACGACGACCTCAGAGATACTCGCCGGATTGGAGTCGGCCAATTTGCAGACGCCGCAGGGCACCTACAAGATGAGCAAGTCCGACCACTCAGGGATCACTGTGGACTATGTCGAGATCGGAGTGGTCAGAGGAAACGCGTTGGTCCCCACCGACTACGCCAACCAGCAGTTCAGCAAGCTCAAATAGCAGCCCGGCGGGCGCAGCCTGATTCCGCCCAGCCAAACAATGCTCAGCGCCAGTGACCTGACCCGCCGCTTCGGTGGCGTGGTAGCTGTGAACGGCGTCTCGCTGGCAGTGGCGCGCGGGGCCCTGCATGCGGTGATAGGCCCCAACGGCGCCGGCAAGTCGACGTTGTTCAACCTGATCGCGGGACTGCTGAGGCCCGACAGCGGCACTGTGGCGCTGGAGGGGCGGAACCTGGACGGGTTGAGCCCCGAGGCCCGCGCCCGCCTGGGCACCGCCATCGTCTTCCAGTCGGTGCGCCTCTTTCGCGGCATGACGGTGCTGGAGAACGTCATGGTGGGCGCGCATGCGAGCACCCACCACGGTTTCGTCGAAGCCGCTCTCCGGCTGCCCAGGCACCGGCGTGAGGAACCGCTCATCCGGCGGCGCGCCGAACAGGCCCTGGTCCGGGCGGGCCTGGCCCATCTCTCCGGCACGGCCGCCCAATCGCTGCCGTTGGGCCAGCAGCGGGCGGTTCAGGTGGCGCGGGCACTCTGCTCTGAACCGACGCTGCTGCTCTTGGACGAGCCGGCCAGCGGTCTGCGCAGTGGGGAGAGGGAGGCGCTCGCCCGGCTGATCGAGGAGTTGCGAGCGGAAGGGCTGACCATGCTGCTGGTCGAGCACGACGTCGCCTTCGTCACCCGGCTGGCAAACCGCATAACCGTCATGGATCGCGGCAGTGTCATAGCGGAGGGAGAGCCCGCGCAGATCCGCCAGGATCCGGCGGTGATCGCCGCCTACCTGGGCCGGGCGGCCGAGACCAAGAGCGTGGCCAGCGGTGGCTGAGGCGCTCCTGGAGGTCCGGGGCCTGACTGTCCGCTATGGCGCAGCGGTGGCGCTGGCTGACGTCAGCCTGCAGGTCGCTCGGGGCGAGATGGTGGCCCTGGTCGGACCGAACGGCGCCGGCAAAACCACTCTGCTGAACGCCATCAGCGGGGTGATCCGGCCCGCGGCCGGCCGGATCCAGCTCTCTGGGCGCGTCACCCAGGTGCCGGAGGGCCGGCAGCTCTTTGCCGACATGAGCGTGGAGGACAACCTCCGCATCGGCGCCTGGTCGGTCAGGCAGCGCGATCCAGCGGCGGTCTACGAGCTGCTGCCCCGCCTGCGCGAGCTGCGCGGTCGCATCGCCGGCACGCTGTCGGGCGGAGAGCAGCAGATGGTGGCGGTTGGCCGAGCGCTGATGTCCACGCCTGATCTGCTGGCCATCGACGAACTCTCGCTGGGCCTGGCGCCGCTGGTGGTTGACTCTCTCGCCCAGTACCTGCGCTCGCTCAACCGCGAAAGGGCGACTGCGATTCTGCTGGTCGAGCAGAACGTCCGCCTGGCTCTGGAGCTCTGTCCCCGCGCATACGTGCTGGAAGCCGGCCAAATAGTCCTCAGCGGGTCCGCCGAGGAGCTCGCCTCGAGTGCGGCGGTGCAGGCCGCCTACCTGGGCGGAGCGCCGGAGCCGGTGCCAGTGGCATCCGGCGGTGAGGACGCTGAGGCGTGAGCGCGCTCCTCCAGTACCTGATCAGCGGTATCGCCACCGGCTGCGCCTTCGCCCTGGTGGCGACTGGTTTCGTGACCATCCACCGCGTGACAGGGGTGGTCAACTTCGCCCAGGGCGGATTTGCCATCCTGGCGGGTTATGTGACCTTCTCCGCGCTGCGCGCGGGCCTGCCGCACGGCGTCTCGGAGCTGCTTGCAGTTCTCCTGGCGACCGCGGCCGGGGGGGTGGTCGGCGTCATCAGCATCGGCCGCCGGGGGACGCCGCTTCTGGCCTCGCTCATCATCACCATCGGTCTCGGCTTCCTCTTCTATGCCGTCGAGGTCGCGATCTGGGGCGACCAGCCGCTCCAGTTCGAAGGTGTTCCGGGAGTGTTCAGCCTGGCCGGGCTGACGCTGCAGCGCCAGTACCTGCTGATAGTGGCCGGCGCTGTGGTCAGCTTTGCCGCCCTGCTGCTGTTCTTCAACCGCACCTACCTGGGCAAGATCTTCACAGCCTGCGCCTCCAACGCCTACGCGGCGAGGCTGGCGGGCATCAACGTCACACGCGTGGGCATCGCCGCCTTCGCTGTGGGTGGGCTGCTCGGAGGTCTGGCGGGGGTCCTGCTGCTGCCGCTGCGCTCGCTGACATTCGATTCCGACGTGGACCTGGCGGTGAACGGCTTCGCGGCGGCGATCTTCGGCGGCCTGCAACGGCCCGGCGCGGCGCTCGTCGGCGGTCTCGTCATCGGCGTGGCGGAGGCCCTGGTGGCCGGTTACTCACATGCGTCCTACCAGAAGGGAGTGTCGCTGGTGCTGATCGTGGGCATCCTCGTCTGGCAGGCAAGCCGCCGGGCTCAGGCGGACTGAGGCGCGGCTCATGACCACAGTGCTGCGATCGAGGTTCCTGAGACCGTCATCGGTGCTGATCGCCGGCGTCGCCCTGGCCTCGCTGCTGCTGCCGCCGCTGCTCGACTCGGGCAAGCAGACAGTGTTCGTGCTCTTCACGCTCTACGTTGTCGTCACGGTTGGGCTCTCGCTGCTGATGGGGCTGGCCGGGCAGATCTCTCTCGGTCAGGCCGCCTTCTACGCGCTCGGCGCCTACACCGCCGGCCTACTGGCCAAGCACGGCCTGCCCCAGCTGCTGGCGCTCGCCGCGGCACCGGTGGGCTCGGCAGTGGTGGCCACCCTGATCGGCGTCCCGGTGCTGCGCCTACGCGGCCACTATCTGGCCTTTGCGACGCTTGCCTTTCAGCTGATAGTGCTCACCATCCTGGCCGAGGCGCGCGGCATCACAGGGGGTGACATTGGGCTGGGCGGCATTCCGCCACTCCTGCCGGTGCTGAACCAGGGCCAGGACTCAGAGCTCGACCTCAATTCGCCACTCGTCTACTGCTACGTCGGCTGGCTGGTGGCGGCCCTGGTCATCGTCCTGACCCGGAACCTGGTGCGGTCGCGACCGGGTCGTGGCCTGCGGGCCTTGGCCACCAGCGAGATCGGCGCCGCCGCCTCCGGCGTGGCAGTTGGGGCCGACAAACTGAAGGTCTTCACCATCTCGGCGGCCTATGCAGGTCTCGCGGGCGGCGTCTACGCTTTCTTCCTGGAATACCTCTCGCCCGGCTCCTTCCCGATCCTGCTCTCGATCCAGTTCATTGTGATGGCTACCCTGGGTGGCCTGGGCGAGGTGTGGGGAGCTGTCTTGGGCGCTGCGGTCATAGTGCTTCTGGTCCAGGTTCTGCAGGCGGCGGCCAGCCAGCCTGGGCTGCCGAGGCAAGCGCCAGCCATCTTGAGCTACGCCGCCTACGGCGGCGTGATGGTCCTGGTGATGCTCTTCCTGCCGGCGGGCCTCCTGCCGACCCTGCGCCAGCGCCTGAGCCGCGGCCGGGGCTGAGCCTCCAGGCCGTCCATCCCCCGGTTGGGCAACCCGGCGGCGGCTATCCTGGCAGGCGGCGATGCGTATGACCATCTTCCGGCCTCTAAGCGCGATCGTCGTCGCGCTCCTCCTGGCGGCCTGTGCGCCGCCCGGCGGAAAGCAGCTCACCAGCCTGCTGCCCCACCGGCGGGTGGCCGCTTCACCCTCAGTAAGGCCGTCGATCACAATCTCACCCTCCTCTGCGCCGGCCCGGCCGCCAGGAAGCATCGAGGCCTTCGTTCCTGAAGCTGAGCGGTTCGTGGAGGCGCACCGGGGGCTCTCGTTCATGCTGCCGGTCAAGGTCAACCATCTGAGTGACGCGGCTTTCGCTCAGCGCATCGCCGAGCTCCAGGCCAAAGATCACGCTGACTTGGACCGCGAGGCGAAGCTGCTTCGCGCGCTGGATCTCGTCCAGCCGGGGGTCGATGTCGAGAAGGCCGAGGAGGCGCTGCTCAGCGGCGCGGTGATCGGCTACTACGACCCTGCTACCAAGGAATTGGTGGTGCGCGGCGACACCGCCAGCGCGGCGGTCAGGCATGTGGTGGTGCACGAGCTGACCCACGCGCTGCAGGACCAGTGGTTCGATCTGCAGGCGCACCAGAAGAACCTCACCGAGGACCAGGGTGAGGCGTATTCGGCGCTGGTCGAAGGCGACGCTGTATCGGTGGAGAACGCCTACATCGCCAGCCTGTCCCCAGCTGAGAAAAGTGAGATTGACTCGCAGAGCGGTGGCGGCGTTCCAGCCGATGTCCCCCCTGTGCTCATCAGGATTCTGAGCTTCCCCTACAGCGTGGGCCCGCGGTTTGTCGTGGCGCTGCGCGGCAGCCAGGGTCAGTCAGCGCTGGACCAAGCTTTCCGTACCCCACCTCAAGCCTCGGCGCTGGTGATTCATCCCGATCGCTTTTTGGGCGGCGAGGCGCCCAAGCCGGTGGGGGAGCCGGGGGCCGACGGTCCCATCTTCGACAAGGGCGTCTGGGGCGAGTTCGGTCTCAACCTGATGCTGAACGACCTCTACGGTAACCCCGGGGTGAGCCCGGGCGATCTGCAGGCCGCGACCAGCGGCTGGGGCGGAGACAGCTACGTCGCCTGGACGAGCGGCGCTCAGTACTGCATGCGGCTCAGCTACGCGAGCCGGGATGACCAGGGCGCCGCGAGCCTGCAGCGGATGCTGGCGACCTGGGCCAGAAAGCACGGGGCCCAGACGGACGGGCTGAGCCTGACGCGCTGCGGCTGACGCTCGGCCGCTGGCGCCAGTCCCGCGATCAGCGCCCAGCCGCCGCCACCACGGTGGCGATCACCAGCTCGGTCAACTCTGCCACGTCAATGGCCTGCGCCGAATCCGTCCAGGCCAGCGCCGGCGCCGGATGCGCCTCGACCAGGAGACCGTCGGCACCCACCGCGAGAGCCGCCCTGGCCAAAGCCGGCACCCAATCTCGATTGCCGGCGGCGTGACTGGGATCGACGATCACGGGGAGGTCTGTCAGCTCCCGGGCGATGAGCACCGCGTTCAAATCCAGCGTGTTACGCGTCCGCGGCTCAAAGGTGCGAATGCCGCGCTCGCACAGCACCACCTCATCGTTGCCGCGGCGACGGATGTACTCGGACGCGGCGATCCACTCGTCAATGGTGGCGGCGAGACCACGCTTCAGGAGAACCGGGCGGCCAAGCTCACCCAGGGCTTCCAGCAGCCGGACGTTGTGCATGCTGCGGGCTCCGACCTGGAAGCCGTCAACGCTCTCGCCCAATGCCTCTGCGTCCTCCACCGCCAGGACCTCCGAGATGAGCGGCAGGCCGGTCCGCTGGCGGACTTCTGCCAGCAGGGGCAGCGCCGCGGCGCCCAGGCCCTGGAAGCTATCAGGGTGGGTGCGGGGCTTGAAGAGGCAGGCGCGAAGCGCGTCGATGCCAGCCCCGGCGCAGGACATCGCCTGCTCGACATAGGCGGGTTCCACCGCGCACGGTCCGGCGATGATCACAGGCCGGCTGCCGCCAACCACCATGCTGCCGATGCGCACGAGGCGACGGATGTGAGGGTTGGCTTCGCTTATCTGTAACAACTGTCTCGTCTCCTCGCTGATCTCCCACCTGCAGCACGCCGGTGCCGGCGGGGGAGCGGAGACGAGGGTGAGCTAGCTCGTCCGGCTCCGGCTTCCCGCCGGCTCCGTAAACGAGTACCAATAGCTCCAGACGCTCGCTGCGCAGATCACGTTGCGTGTGATCGTAGCACCAAGTCCCGCGTCACTGGCCGCCGGCCAGCGCTATCTGGCGGCGCAACGCCAGCCGGCTCAGCACGTTGGTGAAGAGCGTCAGCGCGACGAGCAGCAGGGCGGCCCCCCACGCCTGTCGGACCAGATCTTCATAGGGCGTCAGTGCGTCGTGGAAGACGATCAGCGGCAGGGCGGACATCGCCCTCGTCGGGTCCAGCGTGTAGAACTTGTTGCCGAAGGCGGTGAAGAGCAGCGGGGCCGTCTCGCCCGCCGCCCTGGCCACAGCCAGCAGGCAGCCGGTCAGGACGCCCGGGGCGGCGGCAGGCAGGATGAGCTGCAGGGCAACCCGCCAGCGCGCCAGGCCCAGGGCCAGCCCCGCCTCCCGGATCCCATTGGGCACCAGTGCGATGGCCGATTCTGTCGTGCGCAGGACAATCGGCAGCATGAGGACTGCGAGCGCCACGGCGCCGCTGAGCGCTGAGAAGTGGTGGAAGGGCGCGACGGCGATGGCGTACACGAAGAGACCCACA
The DNA here is from genome assembly GCF_050999135.1 of Candidatus Dormiibacter sp. NCBI lineage: Bacteria > Bacillati > Candidatus Dormiibacterota > Candidatus Dormibacteria > Candidatus Dormibacterales > Candidatus Dormibacteraceae > Candidatus Dormiibacter > Candidatus Dormiibacter sp. The sequence continues at coordinate 99,017 of NZ_JBPCPN010000059.1, forward strand.
GCGATGGAGGGCGTACCGACCAGCACGTCAGCCGCCAGCCGGATGCCCCGGGGCAGCTGACCACCGCCGTACTCGACCAGATGGATGCCGCCGACCACGCCGACGGGGATGGCCAAAAGCGAGGCGATGCCGACCATCACCAGAGTCCCCGTCAGCGCGTGCGAGACGCCAGCCCCCGGAATGCCCACCGGCCGCTCCACATGCGTGTAGAAGTTGACCGACAAAGCAGCGGGCAGACCGTTGGTCACTGTATGGAGGAGGACCAACGCCAGCGGCAGCAAGGCGATCGCGGCCATCAGCCAGATCCCACCTCGCGCCGCGGCGCTGAAGAACAGGCGCCGGCGGTTCCGGCTCACGCCAGCTGTCTGCCTGTGTTGCGGACGAGCAGCAGGGCGAGCAGATTGATGACCAGGGTGAGCAGCACCAGCACCAAACCCAGCTCCAGCAAGGCGGCCGTGTAAACCTGGCCAGTTGCCTCGCTGAACTCGTTGGCGATCACGCTGGCGAGCGTGTAGGCCGGTCCCAGCAGCGACGTCTGTATCACCGGCGTGTTGCCGATCACCATGGTCACAGCGATGGTCTCCCCCAACGCCCGGCCCAGGGCCAGCACAGTAGCGCCGAAGATGCCTGCCCGTGCCGCGGGCAGCACCACCCGCCACACAGTCTCCCACCAGGTTGCGCCGAGCGCCAGGCTCGATTCTCGGATGCCGTTTGGCACCGCCTTCAGCACCTCGCGCGAGATCGAGGCGAGCGTGGGCAGGATCATGATCGCGATGACTATGGAAGCCAGCAGTAGGTTTGTCTGGCGGGCAGGTCCGGCGAGGAGGGGAAAGCCGCCGAGCCGCGTGGTCAGTGGCTTGCTCACATGCTCCAGCAGCCAGGGCGCCAACACGTAGAGGCCCCAGATGCCGTAAACGACGCTGGGGATGCCGGCCAGGAGCTCGACGCCGAGACCCAGCGCTCCGCGCACGCGCGGCAGCCCGGGTTCGGCCAGGAACAGCGCGACTCCCACCCCCACAGGCAGAGCCATCAACAGCGCCAGCAGGCTGGTTGCCACCGTTCCGTAGAGGAAGGGAAGGGCGCCGAACTCCTGCTTGACAGGATTCCACGCCCGCGCGGTGAGGAAGCCAAGGCCGAAGCGGCTCAGCGCGGGCTGGGCCTGGAGGAGGAGCACCAGCACGATTGCGACGAGCACGAGCGGCACCAGCAGTCCGGCCAGCGCCGACCAGTAGCGGAAGCCTTCGGCCGAGCCCCGGCCGCCCCAGCGGCGCAGGCCGGTCCGGAGAGCTGTCTCCAAACCGCTAACGTGCTACCGAGATGGCCGGGGCCTGGTCGCCGGCAGCCTCCGGCCCGCCGCTCTTGCGCCTGTCCAGCCTGTAGCCGGCGCCGCGCACAGTCACAATCTCCAGCGGCACCCGGTCCGCCAGCTTTTCGCGCAGCCAGCGGATGTGCACGTCGACTGTCTTGCGGTCGCCCACGAAGGTATTGCCCCAGACCTCCTGGAGCAGCATCTCGCGCGACTGCACCCGGCCGCTCCGGGCGATCAGGTGGGAGAGAAGATCGAACTCGCGGCTGGTCAGATGCACCTCGGAGCCGTCCACCATCACGCGCCGGCCTGGCCGATCAAGGCTGAAGTTGCCTATGGTTTCCTGCTCGGGCTGGCTGCGCTCGCCCTGGCCATCGTTCCTGCGTCGAAGGACAGCGTGAACACGGGCCAGCACCTCGCGCACGGAGAAGGGCTTGGTGATGTAGTCGTCCGCCCCCAGCTCGAGGCCGACTATCTTGTCCACCTCCGAGTCCTTGGCGGTGAGCATGATGATCGGAGCGCTGCTGGCGCGGCGGAACGCCCGGCAGAAGTCCATCCCGCTCATGCTCGGCAGCATCAGGTCCAGCAGCACCAGATCCGGCCGCAGGTTGTGGGCAGTGCGCAGGCCGACCGCGCCGTCGCCGGCTTCGCTGACAGCGTAGCCCGTTGCTTCCAGGTTGTAGCGCAGCGTCTCCCGGATGCCTTCGTCGTCCTCGACGATCAGGATTCTGTCCACCTCGTGTCCCAGCTAGAGCTCCACTACCTGACCAGACTGCAGGAACACTATGTCCTCCGCGACGTTGGCTATGCGGTCGCCTATGCGCTCCAAGTTGTGAGCCACCTGGATCAGCGTCACACAGCGGAGCGCCTCCTGCTCGCGGTCGGCGTCATCCGGCAGCGCGGCCAGCTCGGCTATCAACTCGTCGAAGACGCGATGGTAGAGGCGGTCGATCTCGTCGTCCTTGGCAGCCACCTCTGCCGCGCTGGCGGCGTTCTGCTCGATCAGCGCGTCCAGGATGTCCCTCACTTGCTGGCTGGCAACCTCGCCCATCAGCCCGAACTCGGTGCGCAGCGGTCGGTGGGGAAGACCTGCCAGCATCGTGGCGCGACGCGCGATGCGTACCGCGTAATCGCCGATGCGCTCCAGCTCGAGCGCTATGGACTGCACGCCCATCAGCGTCCGCAGGTCACGAGCGACAGGCTGCTGGGTGGCGATGACGACAAAGACCTGTTCCCGGATCTGCCTGTGCAGCTCGTTGATCTGTTGGTCGTTGTGCCGCACTTCGTCGGAGGCTTCCTGGTCAAACGCGCGCAGGGCATTGAGAGCGTCGTCTATCTGCGCCTCGACCATGCCCGCCATGCGCAGCAGCGATTCCCGCAACAAGTCCAGCTCCAGCTGAAAGCTGTGCCGGGTGACTGTCATCCGAACCGCCCGGTGATGTATGCCTCGGTCCTCGGGTCCTTCGGCTTTTGGAAGATGTCGGTCGTGTTGCCGAACTCGACCAGCTCGCCGTAGCCGTGCTCAGGATCCATCAGCATGAACGCCGTGTGATCGGCGACCCGCGCCGCCTGCTGCATGTTGTGAGTGACGATGACTATCGTGTAGGTCTCGACCAAGCGGCGCATCAGGTCCTCGATCTTCAGCGTGGCCATCGGATCCAGGGCCGAGCAGGGCTCGTCCATCAAGATCACTTCCGGGCCGACTGCGATTGCCCGCGCGATCGCCAGCCGCTGCTGCTGACCGCCCGAGAGCGAGGTGCCTGACGCGCTCAGCCGATCCTTCACCTCGTCCCACAGGGCCGCGTCCCGCAGGCTGCGCTCGACCGCGTCGTTGATGCGCTTCTTGCCCCAGCCGAGCAGGCGCGGCGCAAAGGCTACGTTGTCGCGAATCGACATGGGGAAGGGGCTGGGCTTCTGAAAGACCATGCCTATCTTCTGCCGCAGCTCCAGCAGCTGGCGGGTCGCCAGGATGTCCTCCCCACCGAATAGGATCCTGCCTGCTGTTCGGCTCCCGGGCACGAGGTCGTACATCCGGTTCAGCATCCGCAGCAGCGTGCTCTTGCCACACCCGGAAGGCCCGATCAGCGCGGTGACGCGCCGGTGCGGGATGGCGAGGTCAAGCTGGTTCAGGGCCTGCCGCTTGCCGTACCAGAAGGAGACGCCTTCGACCGAGACAAGTGTCTGCGGCGCGCCCTCCAGAGCTGTCAGATGCGGACTGACTGTTGAACTGCCGGCCGTTGGCGTCCCGGTCTGAGGTCTGGCAACCACGCTTCGATTATTCAAGCGTGGGGTTAACTAATGGTTAAGGGTTAGGGGCCTGCGGACAATGTAACCCGGTCCGGCTGACCGCCACCGCCGCCAACTTCATGAGGCCTGTGGCACTGTGTCGGCTCGGCGTTCGGGGAGGGCGATGGTGAACCGCTGGCCGCCATCCGGCTCGGCTTCGGTCCAGATGCGGCCGCCCTGGGCGAGCAGCAGGTGTTTCGCGATGGCCAGGCCCAGGCCTGACCCACCGGAGGCCCGCGAGCGCGCCTGGTCCACCTTGTAGAAGCGCTCGAAGACGCGTTCCCAATGCTCGGGGGAGATACCGGGACCGTGGTCCCGCACGGTTATGTGAACCTCGCCCTCTACAGCTCTGGCCCTGATGTCGATACCGGTTCCGGCGGGTGAGAACTTGGCTGCATTGTCCAGCAGGTTGGCTAGAGCTTGGGCGAGCTTGGAGCGGTCGGCCTCGACCTGGAGTGAGCTGGGAATCCGGAGGTTGATCAGCTGCTCCGGAGCGCTGCGCTGGACCACCTCCTGCAGCAGCTCGGCCAGGCCAAAGCGGGAGACCGCCAGGTTGCCACCCTCAGCTTCGATCTCGGCCAGCTGGCGGAGGTTGTTGACCAGCGCCGTCAGGTGGTCGGCGTCCTGCACCACGCGCTCCGCAAAGCGGCGGCGCGCCCCCTCCGGGGGATCAGCTACGAGGCTCTCGGCGGCCAGACGCAATGAGGTGAGCGGCGTCTTCAACTCGTGGGAGAGATTGGCTACGAACTCCTGCCGCACCCTCTCCAGGCGGCGCAGCTCGGTCACGTCCGAGGCGAACAGGAGCGTGTCGCCCGGCCGCGGACCTGGAACCAGGCGCGTCGCGACTGTGCGCCGGTGATGGGTCAGTCGGACTTCCCCGTCGGGCCGGCCCGCCCGCAGCACCTCCGCCAACCGGCTCTCACGCGTCGCCTGGAGCAGACCCTGAGGCAGCCGCCCGACGTCGATCTGGAAGAATCCCCGGGCGGCTTGGTTGGCGGCCAGCAGGCGGTTGTTGCGATCCAGCAGCAGCGCCATGACGGGCGCTTCCTCGAGCAGGTCGGCAAAGGGATCAAGGCCACCCTCCTCGGTGCTGTTGGCCTCCCGGCGCCAGCGGGCCCAGATCACAGCGCTGACTATAGGGGCGGCAGGACTGCATAACCGGCGGGAAATGCCCTCACCACCGGGTCTTAACCAGCGGCGCCTAGCGTTCCAGTCATGCGAAATAGCTCTCCTTTTCGACTCCTGCTGGCGGCAGCCGCCGCAGCCGCTCTGGTCGCCTGCGGCGGCTCCGCCAGCAATTCGGGCGGCAGCGCCGCTCAGCCCACTGCTGATGTCGGCAGCGGCCAGCTGCAAGGCGCCGGCTCCACCTTCGTAGAGCCGTTCTTCACCAAGGCCTTCTATCAATACAACGCCGACCACTCGAAGGTTTCAGTCAACTACCAGGCCATCGGTTCAGGTGGTGGCATCCAGCAGTTCACCAAGGGCACTGTCGACTTCGGCGCCACCGACGTGCCGATGACTGCAGCCGAGGTGGCGGCCGCTGGCGGTGACGCCGCGTTGGTGCAGCTGCCGAGCACTATCGGCGTGGCCGCCATCTCCTACAACCTCCCCGCCGTCGATAATCTGAAGCTCGACGGCGCCACCCTGGCGGACATCTACCTCGGCAAGATCAAGACCTGGGACGATCCCAAGCTCAAGGCGCTGAACAGTGGCGCCAAGCTGCCCAGCTCCGCCATCACGCTAGTACACCGGTCGGATGGCTCCGGCACGTCGTACGCCTTCACCGACTACCTGAGCAAGGTCTCCCCGGAATGGAAGAGCACGGTCGGCGTCGGGAAGTCGGTCCAGTGGCCGGCCGGAACTGGCGGGAAGGGCAATGAGGGTGTCGGCCAGGCGGTCAAATCCACAGACGGCGCCATCGGCTACGTGGAGCTGGCCTACGTCATCCAGAGCAAGCTTCAGACCGCTCAGGTAAAGAATCACAGTGGCAAGTTCGTCGCCCCTTCGATTGGCGGCGCCACCGCGGCTGCAGCTACCCTGCAGGGCTTGAGCCCAACCAACTTCTCGATCACAGACGCCCCGGGGGACAGCGCCTATCCGATCTCGACCTACAGCTGGGTCATGCTCAAGACCAACCAGGCGGATCCGCAGAAGGGCAAGGCGCTGGTCGAGCTGTTCAAGTGGCTGGTCACCGGCGGCCAGCCGATCAGCAAGGATCTCCAGTACGCGCCGCTCCCCAAGGAGGCCAGCGACTTCAGCCTGGCGCAGCTCAAAAAAGTCAAGGTCGCCTGACGACTTTCCCACTTAGCAACGACCCTCCTCTCCCTGGCCGCCCCCACCGCTTTCGAAGGTGAGGCGGCCGGCTCTCTTACCTGCCGTGGCCTCCAGCCTTTAGCATTGCTGCCCGCAGATGACCGACTGGCAAGCGTTCTTCATAGCGCTCTTGCAGGGCGCCACCGAGCTGTTTCCGGTGTCGTCCCTGGGCCATGCAGTGGTGGTACCAGCGCTCCTGCATTGGGCTTTCCGGCAGGCCGATCCCAGTTTCGTGCCCTTTCTCACGCTGCTTCATCTCGGCACCGCCACGGCGCTGGTCATCCTCTACTGGCGCGACTGGCTGGGAATAGTGAAGGGCTTCGTGCGCGGCGCTGTGCGCGGGCGGATCGAGGCCGAGAACGAGCGCCTGGCCATGCTCCTGCTGGCAGGCACGATCCCGGGCGGGCTGATTGGCTTTCTTCTCGAGCGGCCGCTCAAAGCGCTGTTCGCCACGCCGCGGGTGGCTGCCCTCTTTCTGATCTTGAATGGCGCCATCCTGCTGACCGCCGAGGCGCTGCGCCGGCGCTCGGAGCGCCGAGATCTGAGCCGGGAGGAGCAGGAGCAGCAGTTCAAATCGGCCCAGCAGATCACGTTCAAGGCGGCCTTCGTCACCGGCGGGGCCCAGGCGCTGGCGCTGCTGCCGGGGATTTCGCGCTCAGGCGTCACCATCTGCGGTGGCTTGCTGGCAGGCCTGCGCCATCAGGAGGCCGCGCGCTTCTCCTTCCTCCTCGCGACGCCGATCATCGCAGCGGCCGGACTGCTGGAGGTGCCGCAGCTGTTCAGCCAGCGGGGGCCGCTGGCTCTCTATGCGGCGGCGGCCGTGGTGGCCGGGCTGGCCGCTTACATCAGCGCGCGGTTCCTGATCCGCTACTTCCGGGCGGGGCGGCTCGATCCCTACGGCTGGTACTGCGCAGCCTTCGGGCTGTTGGCCCTGATCCTGCTCCGCTGATCAGGCGGAGGCGACGCCTCGGCGTGCCTTCGTCGGCCGGAACCAGGCGATGAGCCTCGAAGCGGAAGGTCCTCCGGTGCTCGCAGAGGCGGTCTTTCAGTGGTGGGAGGGGTTTTGCAGGGGGAGGGCCACCGCCCCGCATGTACGCTGGCCGCATATGGAAACTAGAGGCAATCCCGCCCTGGCTGGCGTGGTGGCAGCGCTGGGCGCCCTGTTCGTAATCATCTCGGCGCTGTACGCCTTCGGCGCGGTCAGCTTCGCCACCTCGGATCCCGGCGCGGCTCACCACTACAAACACGCGCTGGTGGCCCTGGCGATCGCCGTCGCCTGCCTGGTGGCCGCCAACGTTGTGCGACCCAAAGCCGCCTGAACATCGCTCACGAGCTGAAAGGAAGCAGCCCTAAGTGGCCGTAGCGCAGGCGAAGACGAGCCTGGAGGCTCTTCCCAGCGAAGCGCCGCCGCCTTCGCGTTATCTCAATCGCGAGCTTTCACTTCTGGACTACAGCGAGCGTGTTCTGGCTCGAGGCGAGAACGCCAGCCTGCCGCTGCTGGAGCGGGTCCGCTGCCTGCACTTCTTCGCCCGCAACCTCGATGACTTCTTCCAGATCCGTGTGGCGGGGCTGAAAGACCAGCTGGAAGCAGCCCCTGACGTCGCGTCACCTGACGGCAAGACGCCCGTGCAGCAGCTGTTCGACATCCGCCGCCGAGCCGAGGAGCTGGGTACCCGCCAGAGCCGGCTCTGGAACCGGCACCTACTGCCGGAGCTGGCGCAAAAGGGCATCCGGCTGATCGACTCCGAGGGTCTGGCCAAGAAGGACCTGGACCACCTGAGCCGCTACTTCCGCAACCAGGTGTTCCCGGTGCTTACGCCGCTGGCCGTGGACCCTGGTCACCCCTTCCCTTACCTCTCCAATTTCTCGCTCAACTTCGCTGTTATCGTGCGCGATCCACTGCGTCGAGATCAGCGCTTTGCCCGGCTCAAGGTACCCCCGCTGCTGCCCCGCTTTGTGGCTCTGCCGGACGGAGAGAGCTTCGTTCCCCTGGAGTCGGTCATCGCGGCCAACCTGCAGGCGCTCTTCCCGGGCATGGAGGTGCTGAAGCACACACTCTTTCGCGTGACGCGCGACAACGACCTCGAGGTGCGCGACTCCGAAGCCGACGACCTCCTGGTGACGATTCAGACCGAGCTTCTGCGCCAGCGCCGCCGCGCCCGCGCAGTGCGGCTGGAGGTCCACCGAGACCTGCCGGACGAGGTGCGGACGCTCCTCATGCGCGAGCTGGATCTGGCTGACGAGGACGTCTATCAGGTGGATGGGCTGCTGGATCTGGGCGGAGTCGACTTCCTGGCCGATCTCGACAGGCCTGACCTCCAGGTCGAGCGCTTCGTTCCCAGCCTGCCGCCGCGACTGGTTGCCACGGAATCGAAGCCGCGCTCCATCTTCAACGTGCTGGCAGACGGCGACGTGCTGCTGCACCACCCATACGACTCCTTCGCCGGATCGGTCGTCAGCTTCATCCAGCAGGCCGCCGCAGACCCGAAGGTGCTGGCCATCAAGCAGACGCTCTACCGCACGTCTGGCCCCGCCAGCCCCATCGCCATCGCCTTGGCTCAGGCGGCCGAGGCGGGCAAGCAGGTGGCGGCGCTGGTCGAGCTGAAGGCTCGGGGCGACGAGCAGGCGAACATCGAGTGGGCCCAGCAGCTCGAGCAATCGGGGGTTCATGTCGTCTACGGCCTGGTCGGGCTCAAGACCCATGCCAAGCTCACGCTGGTCGTCCGCCAGGAGGGCCGGCGGATCCGCCGCTACGTGCACGCCGCCACTGGCAACTACAACCCCAGCACCGCCAAGAGCTATGAGGACATCGGCCTCTTGACCTGCGATGACGAGATCGGCGCAGACGTGAGCGAGTTCTTCAATTTTCTGACCGGCTACAGCCGGCAGCGCAAGTTCAGGCAGCTGCTGGTGGCGCCGATGGGCCTGCGGGCCGGGCTGCTGGAGCTGATCCGGTCGGAGCGGAAGCAGCCGGACGGCCGCATAGTCATCAAGGTCAACAACCTGACCGACCAGGAGATCATCGACGCGCTCTACGACGCGGCCCAAGCCGGGGTCCGGATCGATCTCATAGTGCGCGGCATGTGCTGCCTGCGGCCGGGTCTGCGCGGCCTGTCGGATCGGATCCAGGTCCGCTCTTTGGTCGGTCACTTCCTTGAGCACTCGCGCATCTTCCGCTTCGGCAGTGAGCGCCGCGGCGTGGAGTACTACATAGGATCGGCCGACGTGATGGACCGAAACCTGGATCGGCGGGTTGAGGCGGTGGTGCCTGTGCGCGACTCGCTGCTCAAGGCGCAGCTGGCTGAGGTGATCGACATCGAGCTGGCCGACGACGTGCTCGCCTGGGAGCTCGACGCCGAAGGCGCCTGGCACAAGGTGCCGACGCGCAAGGGTGTTGACTCCCACCGCCGGCTGGTGGAGCTGGCCGCCGAGCGGACCCGGCTGGCCGAGGACCCGCTTGGCGGAGGCTGAGCGCGAGCCCTCCAGCGAGCGCGAGGTCAAGCTCAGCGCCGCTCCCGGCTTCAACCTGCCGGACCTCAACCTGGCGACTGAAGGGGTCACTGCGGCCAGCGAGCAGGAGGCTCGCCTGGAAACGGCTTACTGGGACACCGCTGACCTCCGGCTAGCACGCTGGGGAGTGAGCCTGCGCTATCGCGCGCGGGCCGGCTGGACCTTGAAGCTGGCCGGGTCGGCCAGCGATGGGATGCTGGTGCGGCCGGAGCTGCACTTCAGCGGACCTGCTCGGACAGTCCCCCGCCGCGCGCTCGACCTGCTCCAGGGCTATGTTCGGAGCGGCCAGCTGCAGCCGGTCGCACGCCTCTCCACCTGGCGGCGTCGGGTGCTGCTGGAGCGGGCCGGCCAGCGGTTGGCGGAGGTGGTGGACGACGAGGTGTCGGTGCTCGAAGGGCGCCGGGTCGCTGCGCGCTTCCGGGAAGTGGAGGTGGAGCTCTTCCCCGGTGGCGACGAGATCCTGCCGTCGCTCCTGGCTAGCCTCCGCACGGCCGGGGCCGGCGAGCCCGACCCCACCCCCAAGCACGTCAGGGCTCTGGGGCCCGCAGCCCAGCGGCCCCCGGAAGCCGCTCCGCCACAGCTGGGTCGGGAGCCGACGGCGGGGGAGGTGGTGAGGCGGGCGCTGGCCGAGGCGGTCACCCTCGTCCTCTCGCACGATCTCGGCATCCGCTTGGCCGGGCGACCGGAGGATGTGCACCAGGCGCGGGTGGGGACCCGCCGACTGCGCAGTCACCTGCGCACCTTCAGGCCGCTGCTGGACCGAGATTGGGCGGATGCACTGCGGGACGAGCTGGCGTGGGCGGCCGACGAGCTGGGAGCCGTCCGCGACCAGGAGGTGCTGCTCGACCGCCTGCAGGGCCACCTCGCTCTCCTGCCGGCCGAGGATCGGAAGGCTGGGAAGTACATCTGCGCTCGGCTGGCTGCTGCTGCCGACGAGAGCCGCACAGCGCTGCGGGCGACGCTGGCCGGCAAGAGGTATGCCGACCTGCTGGAAAGGCTGGTGGCGGCTGCTGAGTCCCCCCTTCTGGCTGGGCAGCACGAGAGCCCGGCGCTCAAGGTGCTGCCGGCGCTTGCGTTGAAGCCGTGGGTGGAACTCCGGGCCGGGATGCGGAATCTCCAAGCGGAATCGCCGAACGAGGACCTGCATGCCTGCCGCATCCTGGCCAAGCGCGCCCGCTACGCCGCTGAGGCGGTGGCTCCAGCGATGGGTCCGGCGGCCGAGCGGTTCGCCCGGGCGGTGTCGGCGCTGCAGACGGTGCTGGGTGAACACCAGGACTGCGTGACCGCCAGCCGGTGGCTCCGGAGGCAGGCGGGCGCCGGCCGGCGCGCATTCGCTGCCGGCGAGCTGGCGGCGCGGGAGCTGGCGGAGGCGGAGAAGGCTCGGGCCGCGTGGCCCAAGGTTTGGCGGCGGCTCGACAGGCCCAAGTTGAGAGCGTGGCTCAAGGCTTGAGCGCCCTGCTGACCGGCCACATCCAGGCGGCCGGCGGCGTAGTTTGCCGGCCCGGCCCGGGCGGTCTAACCGAGCTCGCGATCGTCCACCGGCCTGAGCAGGACGACTGGACGCTGCCCAAGGGCAAGGTTGACGGAGATGAATCCGCCGAGCAGGCCGCGCTGCGGGAGGTCTGGGAGGAGACAGGGCTCAGGTGCGAACTGGTCAAGCCCCTCGGCTGCACTGCCTACAAGGACCGGCGGGGGCGGGACAAGGTCGTCCTCTACTGGTCCATGCTCGTGCGGGAGGGCCGCTTTCTGGCCAACCGGGAGGTGGACCAGCTGCGCTGGCTGACCCAGGAAGAGGCGGCCGCCCTGCTGAGCTATCCGGTTGATCGGGCCATCGTGCTGACGCAGAGCCTGCCGTGAAAAGACTGGTCCAGGTGGCGCTCATCCGGCACGCGCATGCGGGCCAGCGCTCCGCCTGGCGCGGGGACGACCGGCTGCGCCCTCTCAGCGCCCGCGGCCGGCGCCAGGCGGAGGGGCTGCTGCAGACGCTTGCCATAGTCGACGCTGTCCGCATCCTTTCCAGCGACTACCTGCGCTGCACGCAGACAGTCGAGCCGCTGGCGCAGGCGTGCCGGTTGGCGGTGGAGGATGAGCCAGCGCTGGTCGAAGGCGCCTCGCTGGAGCAGGTGCTGCGGCTTTTCGGCGGATTCCGTGCAGGGGCCGTGGCCTGCTGCACCCACGGCGACGTGATGGCGCTGGTCTGCGAGGAGCTGCTGCGCTCCGGCCTGGCTAAGCGCGACGCTCTGCGGTTCGAAAAGGCCGGGACCTGGCTTCTGGATCTGGTCGGTGGCACCCTGACCGCCGCCCGCTACCTGCCACCTCCCGCGACGTAGCGGCTCCGCCCGCGGGTTGCGGGATCGCGGCTATGCTTTCCGGGCCATGGAGATTCTCGGCAAGGACGCTCTGGTGACAGGAGGCGCCTCGGGCCTGGGGCTGGCGACGGTGCAGGCGCTGATCGAACGCGAGGCTCGGGTGGTCATCTTCGACCTGCCCACTTCAGACGGTGAGCGCGTGGCGCAGGATCTCCCAGGTGGGGTCACATTTGTCCCTGGAGACGTGCGCAACGAAGCTGAAGTTCAGCGAGCGGTGGAGGCGGCGGGCGATCTCCGCATCCTGGTCAACTGCGCTGGGATCGGACCCGGCGCCCGGGTCCTGCGCAGGCAGGGACCGATGCCGCTGGCGGACTTCCAGCGGGTGATCGACGTCAACCTGGTCGGCACCTTCAACGTGCTCAGGCTGGCGGCTCACCGGATGGCGCAGCTGGAGCCGGCCAACGATGAGCGCGGCGTGATCATCAACACAGCCTCCATCGCTGCCTACGAGGGCCAGGTCGGGCAGGCTGCCTACAGCGCATCGAAGGGCGGAATCGTGTCCCTCACAATCACCGCGGCTCGAGATCTGGCAAGCCAGCTGATTCGGGTCTGCACTATCGCCCCCGGCACCTTTGACACGCCTTTGCTGGCCGGGCTGGACGAGCGCTTCCGGCAGGCGCTGGCGGAGGAGATTCCGCATCCCAAGCGCATGGGTCACCCGCGCGAGTACGCCGACCTCGCCTGCCACGTAGTGGCCAACCAGATGCTGAACGGCGAGACGATCCGGCTGGACGGCGCGCTGCGGATGGCGCCGCGTTAGAAGGGCTCAGGCTGACTTCAAGGACAACGTCACCGGCGGCATGCCAGCCGAATTCTGGTTGACATGCCGGCGGTCGCCCGTTGCCTGGAGCCGGCGGCGGGAGGCCCGGTTAGGTGACAAAGGGAGCGCGGGCCGGGGCTGAGTCCGGTTGTTCCATTGACCTCAGAGGTAGCAGGTACTGGCGGAAATTGCGGCTTGAGGAATTCCAAGCAGGCCATGTTTAGGCCTTTCCTGGGGCGTGGTAAGGAACTGGTGTAAATCCAAATCTCGGATGGAGGTGAAGGAAATGGCAGTTGTTCGTTGGGATCCGTTCACGGAGCTGACGACCATGACGCGCGCCATGGACCGCATCCTGCGCGATTCGGTCGGCTCTCAGCTCCTCAGCGAGGGCAGTGGTGGCGCCCGGCCGGCGTCGTACCTGCCGGTCGACGTTCGGGAGACCCAGAGCGGTTACGAGATCCAGTGCAACCTGGCCGGGTTCAAGCCCGAGGAGGTTGAGATCACGTACTCCGACGGGGTGCTGAGCATCGAGGCCCAGCGGCAGACCGAGCAGAAGACTGATGAGGGCCGCTGGCTGCAGCGCGAAGTCTTCCAGGGCGACTGGGTGCGCCGGATCTCCCTCCCCGGCGATATCAAGGTGGAGGAGATCGCAGCCAGCTTCGATAACGGAGTTCTGACCGTGTCCGTACCCATCGCGCCCAAAGCCCAGCCTGTCAAGATCAGCGTGGGCAGAACTGAGAGCCAGAAGAAGCTCGGCTCCACCGGGTCCACGAAGTCCTGAGCTGGAACCCGGTCAGTTGAGGCGAGAGGCCGCCCGCCCGGGCGGCCTGTCTCTTAGTACCGCAGCTGCCTACTTTAATTGGGCACAAGCGTAACAGCGCACAAGATTCCCGAAGCCCGGGCCAGCCGAGAGTCGGCGGTGACGAGAGAGCAGCTGAGGTTTTCCGCCAGTGCCACATATCCGGCGTCGTAGGCCGAGACGTTCTCCCGCAGTTCCCAGACGCGCTCCAAGAGGCCGCTCAAGGGATATCGGATCACTCCCAGCTTGCTCCAAACGCGCAACGCGGTCAGGCCGTTTTCGGCTGTGATCCTCCGCCCGAGCACACGGCTTCTAAGTCCGCTCACGACCTCCGAATCGATGAGGTGGGGAACATGGACAGGCTGCTCCTGAAGCAGATCCCGAGCTACTCCCGCGTTGAGAAGCGCCAACACTGCAACTGACGCGTCGACCACTATCAACGGCCATCTCTGGCGGAGGCGATGTCGCTTATCACGCTGTCGACCTCGACTTGAAGGTCTGGCAGGTTGCCCAGCAGCGCATGGTTGTCGGCCCGCCGCGTCACGCTGGCAAGTTCGCGAACCGCCGCCGCGCTGATGGAGATGCCCTCGCTGGCAGCCAGGCGGCCGAGTCTCTCCACGACGACATCCGGGACGTTGCGCAGGTAGAGGGTCCTCATGTCGCGCTATGCTAGCAGAATGCTCGCGGTATGCAAGCACCGTCGCCCCTACGCACGACATCTCGAGCAGCGAAACTGGCGCCGGTCGCGCTAGACGATCTTCGCCAACTCCAGGCCCTGGTCGACGCCGGAGCCAAAGCGCGCCGTCCCCAATTCCTCTCCCAGGTGGTGGTGGTAAGGCACACCGCTGAAAAGGTGGTGACTGCGGGTGGGAACATCGTCACCGCCTGCCCATTCCTGCTTCTGCAGCTCGATGTAGCCGTGCTGCTGCTGCTCCTTCAGGGCCTCCAGCAGGCGGCTCATGCCCAAGCCCATGGCGTGCTGGGCGGCGAGGGTGATGAAGATGAACTTGACCCCCATCTGGCTCAGCTCCGTCCAGGTCATCGGCTCTCCTTCGTTGAACCACTTGAACGAGGAGGAGTAGTTGAAGGCGAAGCGCGCCTCGGGGAAGCGCTTTTGGATCTGCTCGTGGAAGTATTGCGTAGGCCCCCGCTCCGCTGTGGGGAATTCGCACCAGAGCAGGTCCGGGACGCCGCTCTCGAGATAGCGGAGACCGCGCTCGATCGCCAGCTCGATGCCGCGGGTGGTCTCCGGCGCTTCGGTGGCGGAGACACCATCGGTCCGGGCGATGAGCACGAAATCCTTGTTGCCGAGATCGTCAGCCACCGCGCGCGCCATCTTCAGTTTTGCGACAAACTCCGTTGCGGGCACCAGCGCTTTGCCGGCGATATGCCCGCAGCGCTTCGGCATCACCTGGTCTTCGATGTGAGCCGCGGCCAGGCCGGCATTGACGTAAAGCTCGGTGGTGCGCTGGACGTTGAACACATTGCCGTAGCCAACATCCATGTCGGCCACGACGGGCGGAATCGCCAGGTGACGAGGCGGCACCTCCTGGCCGGGATCGCCCACCGCCATCGTCAGCTGGAACTTCCGCAGCGCGCTGACTATCCGCCGGGCGCCGTCAGCGATCTCGACGCTGGAGTACAGGTCCATGTCGGTGGTGCCGAGATGCCCGATGGCAAAGGAGTAACCGCTGAGGTAGACGGCGTCCAGGCAGTGATACATGACCAGCTCGGCCCCGTGGGGATCGAAGATGCCGGGGCCGAAGACGTACGGCTGGCTCTCCATCTTCTGGCGCAGTACCTGCGAGGGATGGAGGAACCGCGTGTCAGGGATCTGAAACCCGGGCGGTAAGAGCGGAGTGTCAACCAGGCGCATCTGTATCTCCTCTACGTTGCTTGGCGATTCGGGGGTGCAGACGCCAGGATGGTTGCACCCGGCCGACATCGGCAAAGGGAGCCGGATTTGGCTCTCCTTTCGCCACCGTAACACACGCAGATATGCGCCACACGAGGATGATCGGATCCAGCCATCGACGCCCGCTATATCTAGCTTTCAGGCTGCCAGCTGTGCAGCAGTTCCAAGAAGGCCGCCGTGATACCCGAGGGCGGACCCGAGTCTCGCCGCCACATCGCCACGAGGGGTCGGCGCAGGGGAGGTCCGCCGCTCAGCTCGACGCGGAGGAGCTCGCCTCCGGCCACCTCCTTCGCCACGGCGGTGGCCGGCAGCAGGCTGACACCGAGGCCCCGCTCCACCATCTTTTTCGCCGCCTCGATATTGTCAAGCTCCATGAAGCCGCGCAGGCTCACTCCCGCCGTGGCGAACGCGGCCTGAGTGATCTCGTAGTAGCTGGAGGTGCGGTCGAACATGATCACTTCCTCGTTCCCCACGTCAGCGAGCGAGACGCCGGAACGGCTTGTGAAGCGATGACCGGGCCGCACCACCAGCACGAGCTCCTCTTCGTGAAAGGGCTTGGCCACCACGTCGGGATGCTGCAGTGCCCGGCCCAGGCCGACCGAGGCCAGATCGTTCAGCACCATGCGGAGCACGTCCTCGGAATGGCCTGTCTTCACCATCACCTCAACCCGGGGATGGAGGGCCGCAAACCTCTCCAGCACTGAGGGCAGGATGTAGGTGCTGACTGCCGGAGCGGCGGCCAGATGGAGCTGGCCTGCAACTGCGCTGGCCAACTCTTCCACGGCGCGGCGGCCGCTGCGCATCGCCGCCAGCATCCGTTCGGCGTGGGGCAGATAAGCCCAACCGGCGTCGCTCAGTCGCATCCCGTAGCGAGTGCGAATGAAGAGCTTGCTGCCGAGCTCCTGCTCCAGGCCGTGCAAGCGCGCGGTGAGCGTGGGCTGGGTTACGTGGAGAACCTCGGCGGCGCGGCTCACGCTGCCCAGCCGCGCCACCTGCAGAAAGCCCTCAACCTGAACTAGAACCATGCCCGATAAGAGATAGCGCAGGTTGGGCGCATTTGTCTATGCCCGGCAGCCTAACCCGTAGCCGCTAAAGGCGGCCAGGGAGCATGCCGGCTGAACGCGCATGGCGCTAAGTGCACTGCTGCACTCCGTCCCAGGCCGAGGTAGATCCGCCGCCCGGCCACCTCGGCGCCGCTGCTTATGCTGGCGGTGAGGATGTTGGAACCGACCCAACTGCGACTCCCTCGACGCTGGACGGTCGCCCTGCTGGTGACCGGCTTGGCGGTGCTGTTGGCGCAGCTGGGCCATCTGCTTGCGTACGGCTGGCAGGTGCCGGCGACCGGCAGCCACAGCTACTATCCGGCCGCCATTCACCTCGTCGGTGGCAGCCTGGCCGCCCTCCTCCTGGTCAGCCTGACGGTCATCGCGCTGGCGCGGCTGCAGTACAGAGGCATCGCCCACGGTCCGGGCTGGTCGCTGCCGCTGCTGTTCAGCACCCTCCTGCTGCTCCAGGTCAGCGTGTTCGTCGTCCAGGAGACGCTGGAAGCCGGCGCTCTTCCGGGCAGCCGGGCCCTGGCCGCCGGGCTGCTGGCCCAGCAGCCGGTGGCGCTGGCGGCGGCACTGGTGATGCGCTGGCTCTCGCGCCGGCTCGGTCCCGCCTTGGCAGCCCTGGGCACAGCGACACCGTTCCGGGCGCCCCAGCCGCTGCCGGGCTGGCTCCTGGCGGCCGAGACTCAAGTCGTCGGCCTACCCGGTTGCCGCCCAGCCGCCAGCTTCTCCCGGGGGCCGCCGGTCTAGCTCCTTCGCTCAGCCGTGCCGGCGAGAAACGCTGTCCTGGTTCACAGCCTTTTCATCAAGGAGCCGATCATGTCACGCCTTTTCAGCTGCCTGGTCGCCCTGGGCGCCGCCGCTGTACTTGTCGGTCGGAGGAGATCCACGTGCACGGCTACGACTACAAGTTCGCGATGAAACCGGGTGAGAAGCAGACGAAAACCTTCAGAGCTGACAAGAGCGGACACTTCCCGATCGAGATCGAGGACACGAGCACCACACTGGGCTTTTTCGATGTGGTCTAGCGCCGCGTCACCTGGTGTGCCCTATCTACACGGTTTCGGGGCTCGCTACGACCTGCCCATCGCGCTCTCGCTCTACATCTCGGCAGCCGCGGCGGTGGTGGTCGTCTCCTTCCTCCTGGTGGCGGTTTTCGCCGCCGGCCGTCTGGGTGAGGAGGCGATCAGATACCCACGGCGTGAGCTGATCCGGCTGCGCGGGCAGCCGGCTGCCGACGCGCTGGCCGCGGCCGCCGGTGCTTTCGGCGTCGCCTTCCTGCTGGCCATCATCCTGACGGGCTGGTTCGGCGCCGGCACGCCCGAGCGCAACCCGGCGGAGTACCTGCTCTGGATCTACTTCTGGGCGGGGCTCGTGATGTTGAGCGGGCTGCTCGGCCCGCTCTGGGACGCGGTCAACCCCTTCCTGGCGCTGCACAGAGTGCTCAATCTCGGCCGCCGGCGTCCTGGCGAGGCAGGAAGGGATCGGCTGGCGTCCCTCGGCCTCTGGCCGGCCCTGCTGTTGTACTTCTGCTTCGCCTGTCTGGAGTTGACCTCGGGCTACGCCAACCGGCCCTGGTTGGTGGCGTCGTTGGTGGCCGGTTACACGGGGCTGACGCTGCTGGGCATGCAGGTCTATGGGGCCTGGTCGTGGCTCAGCCACTTCGAGTTCTTCACAGTGCTCTTCTCCATAGTCAGCCGCTTCGCGCCCATCCAGGTAGAGGAGGGTCGGCTCTATCTCCGGCCGCCCGGCGCCGGTCTCCTCGAGCCCTGGCCGGGCGGTTGGGATCGCGTGACGTTCCTCATCCTGATGCTCAGCACGCTTGCCTTCGACGGCCTCCTGGCCACTCCGCTCTGGCAGGGGCTGGTGGCGGACCTGGCGCCATACTGGCAGGCGCTCGGCGCCTTCGGCACCTTCGCGGTGCGTACGTTCGGGCTGCTCGACCTGACGCTGCTCTTCCTCGCCGTCTTCGTGGGCTGCGTGCGCATGGTGATTTTCTATGGCGGTGTGCGCGTCGAGAGCGTCCAGACCGTGACGGCCTTCGCTCTCACGCTGGTGCCGATCGCACTGGTCTACAACGCAGCGCACAACTACAGCTATCTCATCGTCCAATCCCAGGGGCTGATCCCACTGCTGGCGGATCCCTTCGCCCGTGGCTGGCACCTGCTGCCGGTCCAGGGAGTGCAGCCGAGCTTTGCCCTGGCCCAGGCGTCGACTGTCTGGTACGTCCAGGTGGTCCTGATAGTGCTCGGCCACATCGTCGCCGTGTACCTGGCCCACCTGCGAGCGGGCGAGCGCTTCCGCGCGGCTCGGAACGTCCTGCTCAGCCAGTATCCGATGCTTCTGCTGATGGTCGCCTACACCACGCTGAGCCTCTGGATCCTGGCTCAGCCGATTACCGACTGAGATGCTGCCGAGGTTGGTTGCGTGAGGGCTTGGCTGCCGGATCCGACGGTTGTTCCTCAGCCTGGCTGCGGACGGCGGACGTGCGGTCCTGACTCGAGTAGCTCGAGCGAGGCTCCTTCGAGGGCCAGAACCGTGAGGCCGGTGGCGGTGCCGGACGCATGGACCTCGCCGGATTCCCAGCGAACCCCCAAGCCCGCTGTGATGGGGACGTGCTCACCGCTCGGGCCGGCGACCCAGCCCTCGCCCGACACGACCATGAAGAGCTGAGTCGCGGGGGCGGGATGGCGGCCGATGCTGCCGCCTGGCTGGATGGTCAGACAGGTTAGGTGAACTTGCCGATCGCCTGCGGCGAGACGCGTTGCTCTGGCACCCGAGCTGCCGAATCGTTCGATCACGGTTTCTGCGCGGTCGAACCTGAAAATGTTCAAAGAATCACCTTCCGAAGTGTTGGGCCCCGGTCGGGGCCGGTTGCGTCAGGGCTTGGCCGCTGGATCCTCGAGCTTGCGCAGGCGGTCCGCCGCGATGTCGACGATGGCGGTCAGCCCCGTGTCGATCTCTTCGGCGCGGCCTCTTCTCAGACGCTCCCGCAGCACTTCGGTGATCTCCGCCTTGGAGCGACCGTTGACGAAGATCACGAAGCGAAAGCCGAAGCGCCGCTCGTACTCCTGATTGAGCCGCTCCAGCTCTGGCGGAGCTTGATCCTCACCCTGCTCAGCTCGCGAGCTGGCCGAAATGCGGTCTCGGCGCTCCCCGATGCGAGGGTGGGCGTTGAGCGTTTGCACCTTCTCGGCCTCGCTCAGCTGGGTGAGCAGCCGGCGGGCGTCGCCGACCGGGTCGAGACTGCCGGCCACCCGACGGCCCAGGGCCGAGGACGGCTCGAACAGTTCGGCGGGGCTAGGTGCCACGGTAGGTGCTCAGCAGGTAGGGCCCGATCAAGAGCGGCACGTGATAGTGACGGCTCTCGCTCAGGTCGAGCTCCAGTGTCACCTCGGTCAGAAGGTGAGGTTGGCTCCCAAAGTACCCGTCGAGTCTGACGATCACCGTGTAGCGCCCGGGGGTCATCGGCTGTTCACTGAGCTGGGCGATCCTGCCTCCGGCGTCGGTGCGCGCCCGACCCACGCTGGAGCCTCCTGCCCGCAGCTCGATCTCCACGTTGGCTGCTCCCTCGCCGCGGCTGACGTCGAGGACGTGCGTCGAAAGGGTGGTTCCTGTCGTGCCAGACTGGTCCATGTGCTGACTATCTCCGTGAAAGACCTCGTCTTCAAGGCGCGCCTCGAAACGGAGGTGGCGCCGGTCACAGTGGCGGCCTTTCAACGCCTCCTGCCCCTGCGCTCCAAGATTATCCAAGCGCGCTGGAGCGGCGAAGCCGGCTGGATCCCGTTCGGCACCCTGGAGCTGGATCTGCCCTGGGAAAACGCCACAGTCTATCCGGGCGCCGGCGAGCTCCTCCTCTACCGGGGCGGCTACAGCGAGACGGAGATCCTCTTTCCCTACGGGCGCACACGCTTTGGCAGCACGATGGGCGATCTGGCGGGTAACCACTTCGCCACCGTCACCGAGGGTCGCGAGAAGCTGCCGGAATTGGGCCGGCGCGTGCTCTGGGAGGGTGCCCAGGAGATCAACATCGAAGAGAGCGGAGAGGCCTGAGCTTGCTCATCCGCGGTGGCACCGTGGTCAGCGAGGGGCGGACCTCCGCCGCTGACGTTCGCGTCCGCGGCCAACGGATCGCCGCGGTCGACGAGCATCTGGCGAGCGAACCGGGTGAGGAGGTGCTGGAAGCGGCAGGCCTATTGGTGCTGCCCGGGCTGATTGATCCCCACACCCACTTTGGCCTCGACACTGGCACCGGGCCGACTGCCGACGACTGGTCCACAGGCACCGCCTCAGCCGCCGCCGGCGGCGTCACCACCTGCATCAACTTCGCCACCCAGTTCCCCGGCCAGGGCTTCGCGGAAGCGCTCGCTGCTGTGAGGCGACAGGCGGAGGGACGCGCACGGATCGACTGGTCTCTGCACCTCAATATCACGCGTCTGGACGATGGCTGGGAGCGCGAGCTGGAACAGGTTGTCGACCAGGGCGTGTCCAGCGCCAAGGTTTATACAACCTACAAAGACGCTGTCTTCTACGTCGATGACTGGACCATCTACCGCCTCATGCAGCGGTCCGGGCCGGCCGGCATGCTCGTCCAGATGCACGCCGAGAACGACGACATGCTGCAGGGCCGGCGGCGGGAGCTGGAAGCGGCAGGCAAGACTTCGCTGGCCTTTCATGGCGAAGCGCGGCCGGCGCTGGCGGAGGCGGAGGCGGTGTCGCGGGGGCTGTTCTTCTCGCGCGTCACCGGCAGCCCCATCTATTTCGTCCACCTCTCCAATCCGCTGTCAGTGGACCTCGTCACAGAGGCACGAAACGCGGGCATCAGGGCCTTGGCCGAAACCTGTCCACACTTCCTCTGCCTCAACGACTCGGTCTATCAGCGCCCTGACGCCACCCGCTTCCTGATGACGCCGCCGATCCGCCCCGAGGCAATGCGCAGGGGCCTCTGGGAGCGGGTCCGCGCCGGCCAGGTGGACACTGTCGGATCGGACCACTGCGGTTACTCGCTGGAGCAGCGGGGCGACACCTCAAAATTCGGTCAGGTCCGCAATCCAGGCATCCCGGGCGTGGAGACGACGCTGCCGCTGATGTACACGTTCGGCGTGAAGGCCGGCCTGCTCGACCTGCAGCGGTTGGTCCGCCTCACCTCGGAAGGACCTGCGCGCGCCTTCGGGCTCTGGCCGCAGAAGGGACGCATAGCTTCCGGCGCGGACGCCGACCTGGTGCTGTTCGACCCCGGGCGATCGGGCCCGCTCCGGGATGAGGACCTGCACAGCGCCGCGGCCTTTTCGCCCTTCGCTGGCCTGACTCTGGAGGGGCGGGTCAAGACCACGGTCTGCCGTGGTCGTCTGGTCTTCGATCGGGGCCGGGTGCTTGGCGAGGAGGGCTGGGGCCGCTTCACCGAGCGGCTGCCGGCCCTGCCGGAATCCGGCTGATCAGGCTAGGCGACTAGGATCAAGGAGTGATTTCGCAGGAGTTGCTGCAGCTGCTGGCCTGTCCAAGCTGCAAGGGCCCGATCCAGCCGAGCGAGGACGGGCTCGCGCTCGTGTGCGAGGCAGAACGGCTGCGCTACAGGATCGACGACGGCATCCCCGTCATGCTGATCGAGGAAGCCACCTCTTTCTGAGAGGTCAGACTGCGCAGTCGTAGACGGAAGCGTCCACTCGACTGGCTCGGCTGGTACCGAGCCGGACATCATCGGCCACCTCCTCGTTCGTGAGGGCATAGGCCTGGCCGGGGTGGCTGCTGGAGGCTGCGAACACAACGCCCAGAACCCGACCGTTCAGGTCGAGCAACGGGCCACCCGAGTTACCGGGGCGCACGAGGGACTGCAGGATCAGGATGTTGCGACGCACCGCGCCCTGGCCATAGATATCGCGACCATCAGCAGTCTGCTGCTGATTGACTACCGCCGGCTCCACATCCTCAGCGCCGCCTCCGGGGTAGCCCACCACCGCGCCCTGGGTCCCCGGCTGGGCGCTGCCAGTCTCCAAGCCGGCGGCGGAGACGGCGGGGGCGCGGAGGATGGCCACGTCGCGGCTGGTGTCCACCAGCACGACTGAAGCGGATACTGTCAGGCCGCTGCTGCCCTGCACGAGCGTAGTGCCCGAGGTGCCGGCCACCACGTGAGCGTTGGTGATCAGGTAGCCGCGCGCGACTGGATAACTGGAGCCTGTCACTATGCCGCCACAGCCGTGGCCCTCAACGCGCCAGACTGAGCGCGCCGCCGTTCGTACGGCCGGCGTGTCAGCGTTGGCGGGCAGCTCGAGCTTGGCGACACCCGGCTCGGCGACGGAGAAGGCCGTGGGGAAGGGCGCTGCCGAAATCGTCTGCTGGACGCCCGTTAGGACGCCGGGCGGTGGCGGCAGGACTGACGTCATGGTGCCGATAACGCTCGAGCTCTGCACCAGGCGCGCTACGCCAGGATTGGGCCCCCGGCTGAAGCTGACGCCCAGAAACCAGGCTGTCAGGAGCATCATCAGAGCCGAGAACAGCGCGCCTAGGGCCAGCTCGGCTGAGCCTGGGCGGCCGGCCCGGATCAGTCGCTTGCGTAGCGGGCCACCGATGAGAGAGCCAAACGTATAGCCGAGACTGCCACCAGCCAGCATGATCAGGATCGCCGCCAGCGCCGCGGCGCTTCCAGGTGGGACCGACAGCTTCCGGATCCCGGCTGGCGCCAGCGCCGCGCCCATGACGACGCCGATAACCAGCCCTGCGTACTGGGCGACCGAGAGCCAGAGTCCGCGGCGGTAGCCGTGCAGGGCGCCGAGCAGTACGGCGATGGCAATGACGATGTCGACCAGGTTGATGCCAGGAACGGTACCAGGCGGCCATAATGGGGGTGTGTTTCTGGCCGGAGAATGGATTTGGGCCAATTTGGGCCTGGGTGGGGCGTTCGTGGTGGCCCTCTTGGGCGTCACCGGACTCGGCTTCTGGGTGGTCCGCTCGGAGGGCAAGAACCGGCGGCTCATGGAGGTGGACGAGCAGTCCGAGCCCGCGGAGTCGCTCGCTGACGGTCACCCGCGCTAGACCTTTGATCCCCTGCCGGCCGCTGGCCGGCGAGCGTTCCGCACCCCAAGCCCTGTGAGAATCACCTGGCCCCTCGACCCCAGCGTCTACGCGGGCTTGGTAGTCCTGCTGCTGGGCTATGCCTGGCTGGCGCGGGGAAGGCTCGACAACACTGCCCGGCTGCTGTATTTCCTGGCTGGCGTGATGGCGCTCTGGCTAGCGCTGGAGACGCCCGTCGACACCACCGGCGACCGCTACCTGCAGAGCGTCCACATGTTCCAGCACGTGCTGCTCAGCTTCGTGGCGCCGCCGCTGCTGGTGCTCGGGCTCTCGCCAGCGATGGCCGGCCTGCTGGTGAGGCGGATCCCTCTGCTGGGCGGGCTATGCCAGCCGATTCCGGCGCAAGTAATAGCGGCCGCCGTGATGATCTTCTGGCACCTGCCGGGACCTTATGACCTGACCGAGATGGACGAGAGAGTGCATATCTTGGAGCATCTGACGATGATGGTTGCCGGCGTCATCCTCTGGTGGCCGCTGCTGGAAGCAAGTGGCAGCACCCTGCGGACGCCGCTGCACGAAGGCGCCAGGCTGGCCTACGCGTTGGTGGCGACCTTGCCCCAGGACGGCATAGCGCTGGTCCTTCAGTTCTCCGGCCACGTGTTCTACTCCGCCTACGCCAATGGGCCGATCATCATCGCCGGCTGGACGCCTGTCATCGATCAGAACGTGGCGGGCGTCGTGCTGCAGCTCGCAGGCAAGGTGAGCTTCGTGATCCTGGGGATCGTCCTGCTCTACCGCTGGATCGAGCGCGAGCAGCCCGCCCAGCCAGAGGAATTACACCCCGCCTGAATCGGTGGGTCCGACCTAAGCTTTCCCTAGCGGCCCCCGCGCAGTCAGCGTTCGAGCGTTGCGTTCGTCCGGGCTTCCCCGCCGGGCGTCGACAGGTTGAGCCGGGAGGAGGGCTGCCCGCCGGCTGGGAAAGCTAGCTGTTGTGGGAAGCCAGTGCCTGGTGCTCGAGCGGCGGCCGCAGGCCGTCCGCGCGCATGTCGCGCAGCGGCATGTTCGAGCGCACCACCGGCACCTTGTCGAAGTTGTAGGGCGGCGGCGGCGACGTCGTCGCCCACTCGAGCGTGTTGCCGCCCCAGGGGTCGTCGCCGGCGGGCGGCCCATGCTTCCAGCTCACCACCAGGTTGTAGATGAACACGAGCACTGAAGCGGCGATGACGAAAGAGAAGACAGTGATGAACATGTTGGTCGCACCCCAGCCCTCCTCACCGAACCCGCCTGGGTAGCTGTAGATCCGCCGCGCCATGCCCTCCAGGCCCAGCGTGTGCATGACCAGGAAAGTGCCGTTGAAGCCGACGAAGAAGAGCCAGAACGACCACTCGCCGAGCGTCTTGTTGAGCATCCGGCCCGTTATCTTGGGGAACCAGTACTGGGTGCCCGCCAGCAGCGTGAAGACGCTGCCACCCACCATGACGTAGTGGAAGTGCGCGACCACATAGTAGGACTGGTGCAGCTGAGTATCCACGGGCACTGAGCTGAGATAGACGCCTGTGATGCCGCCGATGAGGAAGGTGGCCATGAAGCCGAAGACATACTTCATGGGCACCTGGAAGTCGATGGAGCCTCCCCACGCGGTGGCTATCCAGTTGAAGAACTTGATGCCCGTGGGAACCGCAATCAGCATCGTCATGACCATGAACCAGGTCTCCACGTAGATGTTCATGCCGACAGTGAACATGTGGTGCGCCCAGACGGCCATCGAGAGGAACACGATGCCGAACAGTGCCGCCACCATGGAGGTGTAGCCGAAGATCGGTTTGCGCGCAAACACCGGAACGATCTCCGAGACCATGCCGAAGCCAGGCAGTATGAGGATGTACACCTCGGGATGGCCGAAGAACCAGAACAGGTGCTGGAACAGCACAGGGCGCCCCCCGTTGCTGGCGAAGAAGGTGGTGCCGGCCTGGCGGTCCAGCTCCAGCAGGAAGAGGGCCGCGGCCAGCGGCGCGCCGACGGCGAGCAGCAGGATCGAGGTCGAGATCTGAGCCCAGACGAAGAGCGGCAGCCGGGAGAACTTCATCCCCGGTGCCCGCAGGGCAACGATGGTGGTCAGGAAGTTGACCGAGGCCATGATGCCGCTGACGCACCAGAGAATGAGGCTGAACGCCCACAGGTCAACGCCAAGGCCGGGATTGAACTGCTTGGTGCTGAGCGGCGGATATCCCGTCCAGCCGGCATCCATGGCTCCGCCCGTGAAGAAGCCGGCGTAGTAGATGGCAATTGACATCGGGATCAGCCAGAAGCCCAGCAGGTTGACGCGGGGAAAGGCCATGTCACGAGCGCCGATCAGGATCGGCACCATGTAGTTGGCGACGCCTGTCATGAAAATCGTCACGAAGAAGAAGATCATCGTCGTGCCGTGCGCCGAGAGCAGCTGGTTGTAGGTCTCGGCGTCGATAACCTTCAGGTTCGGCTGCGCGAGCTGGATGCGCATGACCAGCGCCAGGATGCCGCCGAGCACGAAGGCCAGCATGCCTGTGGTCATGTACATGATCCCGATCAGCTTGTGGTCGGTTGTCGTGAGCCAGAGGCTGATCGGCTTGAAGAAGGTGTCGTCGTAGCTCTTCGGACGGGGTGGCGCTAGAACACTCGCCATCTATCTCTCTCCTGCCTGGCTCACGATGAACTGGCCCCCTGGCCAGTGGGGGAATAGCCGGTGCCGCTGGGACGGGGCGAAGGGCTGGCGCCGGCTCCGGGCGAAGCTCCCGGGGATCCACTCGGAGCTGCACTGGGTGACGGCGCCGCCGATGGCGACGGCGCTGTCGAGGGCGACGGAGCCCCGGCCTTGGCCTTCGCCTCCAGGCTGGTGCGCTTGAATGCCTCGTAGTCGGCGTCCGACACGGCCTTCACGCGGATCTGCATCGTGTAGTGGCCCTGTCCGCAGAGCTCAGTGCACTCGCCTCGCCACTCTCCCGGCCGGTCGACTTTGAACCACATCAGGTTCTGGTAACCGGGCACCAGATCCGCCTTGCCCGCCAAGTCAGGGACCCAGAAGCCGTGGATCACGTCCTTGGAATCCAATCGGAGGCGAACGAGCTTGCCGGTGGGGATGACTAGCGGCGTCGGCTGCAAGCCCTCCGAGCTTACGGTGAAGCCCTCCGGGTAGGTGTAGTCCCAGCCGTACTGGTGGCCCACCACGTGGATGTCGACGTCCGGGTTGTCCGAGGCCGCCGCGGTGTAGTCGCGCTGAAGGGTTATGAACGAGAACAGCCCTATGAAGAAGACGATGAGCAGCGGTCCCGCCGTCCAGCCGATCTCAAGGAGCCGGTGGCCGTGCCACTGGGGCGGCTGGTAGTCCTTGGGCTGCCGGCTGCGCCGGAAGCGGATGATCACCGTCAGCAACAGCCCTTCCACGAGCAGGAAGATCAGGATGGCGGGTATTGAGATGCCTAGGTAGAGGTCGTAGATGTGGCGGCCGTTGGGCGAATTCCCCTTGGGAACTATCGGGCTCAGACCGCTGCCGCCGCCCTCGGCGGCCGACGCGGCGGTGGCCAAGGTCATGCCGAGCAGGGCCACCAAGGGCAACGAGATCAGAGCGCGACGAAGCCAGGGCTGCCCACGCATCAAGGCAAGTATAGGGAGGGCCCCAATCCAGCCAAGCTGCCACCAGAGCTGCCTGGAAGCTGGTTTTGGGCCAGAGGTTCGCCGCCAGATGTGGGCTTGTCGGACCTCGGGGCGCGGACACGGTGGGCAGCTACTGTCGACTAGAATCGCAGGCAAAGTGTCTCGAGCGACCAAGCCCACCTTCGTGGACGTCAACAGTCCTGCGCTGGCGATCAATTGCCCGAACTGCGGTCTCCTCACAGCCCGCTTCGGCCAGTACTGCCGTAACTGCGGCTACTCGATCTGGCCGTCGAGCCGATTCGCCTCGGCCGCGTTCCAGGCCTGGCGAGAGGTCGATCCCGCCCGCCGGGACTGCAGCCGCTTCGATCTCGAGCCGCCGCTCAGACCCGAAGATCAGGTGGTGGTGGTCGACTTCGACCGGAAGGCGCATGAGCTCGGCATTCACATGCCACCCGGCTCCAGCTATCCCATCATCATCTGCCTCGGCCTGTTCTTCATGGCCCTTGCCGCCGTTCCCTTTGCTACGCCTGCCCGGCTGGTGCTCGCCGTCATCGGCCTCGCCATCTTCTTGTTCGGTGTCATCGGTTGGGTGGTCGTCGAGGACACCCGGCACTTTCCGGGCTTCGAGGCGGCGAGCCAGGGTGCCCACACAGAAGCGATGGCAGCCGCCCCGGCGGCGGCTCAGCCCACGGAAACTCGCGTCGAGGAGGTCCACTGATGGCGGTCGCCCAGGCACCGCGGGCGCACTTCGAGCCGGCGCCAAAGGAGCCCAGCTTCCACGTCGGCGTCATGGGCATGTACATCTTCCTGGCCTCCGAAGTCATGTTCTTCGGCAGCCTGTTCGCCGTCTACGCCTACCTCTTCGCTTCCCACGGCCAGTGGCCGCCGCCCGGGACCAAGGCTGTCGAGTACTGGCCGCTGCCCACCATCAACACAGCTGTCCTGCTCTCCAGCGGCATCACGTGCCACTTCGGACTGGAAGCGCTGCGCCACGGTTCGCGCCTGGGCAAGGGCGCCCTGGTGGCCGCTGGCGCGTTGGCTTTCTTCGGCGGCGCCGACCTGCTGTTCGCCGCGATTTCGGCCGTGTCGGGTTTGTGGTTCGAGGTCGGCCTGGCTCTGTTCGGCGCGATCATCCAGGGCGCCTGCATAGCCGTTGCCTTCAGCGTCGGGCCGTTCGGCGCTCCGCGCATGACCTTCTATGGGCTCTGGATCGGCACCATCCTCCTCGGCGTGGCCTTCGAGGCCGGCCAGGCCTTCGAGTTCGCGACCGCCCACATCAAGCTGACCACCAACCAGTTCGCCAGCGCCTTCTTCACCATGACGGGGTTCCACGGGGGCCACGTGGCGGGTGGCTTGATCCTGCTGACCCTGGTCCTGGGTAGGGCGCTGAAGGGACAGTTCGATACCCAGCACCACGTCGGCCCGGCGGCGATCACTCTCTACTGGCACTTCGTCGACCTGGTCTGGATCTTCCTGTACGGCATTCTCTACTTCGCGATCGGCGTCAGCGCAAGCGCCCACTGACTTCAGCCGTCGCCGCGCAGGGACAACAACGTCCGGAGAGCCCTTCCCGCTCTTAGCTGCCTCAGCGGGACGGTGGTGTTAGGGGGTTGCGGCTGGCGTCGGCTGGGGGCCTGCCTCGATCTTCTCCACCCGGATGATGAAGATCAGGATCGCGTTCGCCGGGATGGGTCCCGAGCCCTGACTGCCGTAGGCAAGGTCGGGCGGGATCGTGAGCCGGCGCTCCCCGTGCACGCGCATTCCGGGCACGCCCTCATTCCAGCCCGGGATCACTGGCGTGCAGTCGCCGCTGGGCTGCGCGGCCGAGCTGAGGATGGCGCAAAGCGTCTGGTTGCGATCCAGGCTCGAGTCGAACTCCTGACCGCTGGAGAGCCAGCCTGTGTAGTTGACCCGAACCGACGAGCCAGGTTGCACCTTGTCCCCAGTGCCGATCTTGAGGTCGACGTACTGCAGGCCGTCGGGGAAGGTGACCTTCTTGCCGTCGGCTCCCATGTCGAACGTGAAGGCGCCGGGCGAGGGAGTCGGTGTCGCGACCTGGACGCCGGCGGTCGGTCCGGCGTTGGCGCTGCTGCCGGGATCGGGATAGCCGCAGGCGCTGAGCCCCAGCAGCAGCAGCAAGGAGCTGGCAGCGCCGAATCGCCTCATGCCTCGCCGATCTCGATGCTCTGAATCTCGTCTCCGGGCTTGATCTTCGCCAGAACCTCCAGACCCGAGCGCACCCGGCCGAAGTGGTTGTAGACGCCCGAGCGAGCGAGATGCGGAGCGTCCTCCAGCACCAAGAAGAACTGCGAGCCACTCACGCCGAGAGCGCTGGAGGCCATCGCCAGTGAGCCCTTGGTGAAGGTGGCCGGATTGGTCTCGTCGGGCAGCTTGTACGGCGGCCCACCTGTGCCGTCGCCGTCAGGGTCACCGCCCTGGACCACGAAGCCAGGCACCACCCGATGAAACGTGAGCCCGTTGTAGAAGCCGCTGCGCGCCAGGTGGACAAAGTTGTTGACGGTGACCGGGGCAGCCATCGGCGCCAGATCCACCTGAACCTCACCATGGACCGTCGTAAGCCGCGCTGTGTAGGACCTCTCGCTGTCGATCGACATGGGCGGCGGGGAGGAGGATTGGTTCACAACTGGGCAATCCTACCGAGCGGGCTCCCGCACGCGTGCCACCAGGACTGCCGCCAGGAGCAGGGTGGCGCCGGCCAGGCAAAGGAGACCTGTCGATGGGCCCCAGCGAGCGGCGATGCTGCCACCGCCGAGCGGTCCCAGAGCGAATCCGAGCGCAGTCGCGCTCGAACTGAAGCCGAAGATGCGGGCTTGGATCGAAGCGGGCACCTCCAGTCCGAGCATCGCCGAGAGCGCCGGACTCGTGGCTCCGAACATGAGGCCGAGGAAGCCGGCGCTGAGCACCATCGTCCAGGCCATGGTGCCGAGGCCGGCGAGCGCCAGCCCAGCCCCCACACCCAGCGCGGTAACTACAGCCAGGCGCCGGTAGCCGAGGCGCCGAGCAAAAGGGGCATAGAGCACAGCTGCCGCTGCGCTGCTCAAGCCCGAGATGCCAAAGGCGACGCCGGTGATCGTGGCGGCGCCGCTGGGTATCACGGTGAGCAACTTTAGGACAAGCAGCGGACTGAAGCCGCTGTAAGCCGTCTGGAGAATGGCCTGACAGATGAGGAGCGCGCCGATCGCGGCCAGGGCATGGGGACCGCTCTGCCGGAGCGTGGTCAGGGCAGTCCCTGCCTTGGCTGTGCTGCGCGGGACCATTGTCTCCCTGATCAGCAGCGCAGCGCCCAGCGCGGCCAGGGCCAGCATTCCGCCGCCAACCCAGAAGACCGCGCGCAGCCCCAGCTGGCCGGCCGCGATGCCGCCCAGGAAAGGCCCCATCGCCGAGCCCACGGCAACCGCCGAGGTGAGGACACCCAGCGCCCAGCCAACTCGGGCCCGCGGCGTTCCCGTAGCGACCAGGGCGGTCGCCGCTCCGACAGTGCCGGAGCTGGCTCCCTGCAAGAAGCGCAGCACTATCACGTCTCCCGGCCCGCGGGCAAAACCGAGGAGAGTGAGGGTGACCGCCCCGCCGATCATCGCCCGCACCAGCATCGACTTGCGACCGTAGCGGTCGGCGACGATGCCCCAGAGGGGGCTGGCGACCATCAGCGCCAGTCCCGAGGCGCCACCGGCCAGCCCTGAGAAGAAGGCGAGTTGGTCCTGGCGGTGGACGCCCAGGTCCTTCAGATAGAGAGGTAAGAAGGGAAAGGCGAAAGCGAAGCCGAGGATGGCGGTGAACTGCGCGACCCAGAGTACAGCCAGGTTGCGCCGCCAGTCGGGGAGGCGTGGCTCTGGCTCTGGCTCTGGCGGCGGGGCCGGCTGGGGGTGGGCGGTCACGCGCCAAAGAGAGAGGGCCGGACCACTACTGTCTAGAATAGGCGCCGGCGTCGCCAGGGCGGCTAGCTCAGCTGGGAGAGCGCTAGCTTGACATGCTAGAGGTCGGCGGTTCGATCCCGTCGCCGCCCACCAACCCCGATTTCGAGTTCAACTGCCCTCTTCTTCGCCCTGTTTCGCGCCACCTACAGGCTACCTCCAGTGCAGCAGTTAAGTGGTATAACATAACCGTTTTGTACACGAACCCCATATCCCGGCTGATCGAGGACTACCTCGCCGATGGCCGAGCCCGGGGTCTGTCGCCCAAGACCATAAAGGACGCGTACTCGTACCAGCTCATTCATGTACTGCTGCCCTGGTGCGAGCGGAACGAGATCGTCGAGATCGCACAGCTCGACAATCGGGCGCTCAACCGGTTGACCTCGGAGCTGCTGGAGCACGGCGGAAAGAAGCAACAGCAGCTGTCCCGATTCACCGTCGATACCTACATTCGCAATGTCAATCTCTTCTTGAGCTGGTGCCGAAGGGAGGGGCTAGTCGGCGAGGTGCGAGCCCAGCCGCCCAAGTTACCCCGCCGCGTTGTGGACGTGCTCTCTAGGCAAGAGGTCG
Organism: Candidatus Dormiibacter sp.; assembly: GCF_050999135.1. Taxonomy (NCBI): domain Bacteria; kingdom Bacillati; phylum Candidatus Dormiibacterota; class Candidatus Dormibacteria; order Candidatus Dormibacterales; family Candidatus Dormibacteraceae; genus Candidatus Dormiibacter; species Candidatus Dormiibacter sp. The sequence continues at coordinate 130,464 of NZ_JBPCPN010000059.1, forward strand.
ATCGCCTCGAAGACACGGCTCGCTCCGAGCGGGACAAGGTCATCGTCCGGCTCTTGGCCGATACCGGCATCCGGGCTGGCGAGCTCGTGAGCCTGAAAGAGGCGGACCTCATGGAGAACAACCGGGATCGATATATCAGGGTTCATGGAAAAGGGGCGAAGGATCGTTTGGTGCCTCTACAGCCACAGCTCTACCGGCGTCTCCAGCGGCTGGCACGTGGGCGACCGGCTGAGGTCCGCCATGACTTCATCTTTGTGACGTTGATCCGCCAGCCTGGCCGGGGCTATGAAGCTCTAACGACAAATGGGCTCCAACAGCTCATTCGCATACTGGGCGAACGAGCCGGCCTACAGAAGCGGGTCCACCCGCACCTGCTAAGGCACTCATTTGCGACTACCATGCTCAACCGCGGTATGGACTCGATCACCCTAAGCCGGATCCTTGGCCACGCATCGCTCGTGATGATCCAAAGGACCTATGCGCATCAAACCGCTGGCGATCTAAGCGAGTCGCTGCTGCGCGCCTTGACGGCCGACTAGGGCGTGTCTCCTAATGCGCTCAGCCAGAGTGTGATGGCTCGCAAGACGGCCCCGCCGCGGTAGGTAAGGGCGAGTTGTCGTAGCGGCTCGCGAGGCCGCGCCACTGCTTGGTGTCGTTGAAGCCGCGCTCGATGACGTTGCGACCCCTTATAGTCGTCGACGTCGTAGCACACCGGTCGCCCACGGCCGTCCACGAGCTGATGGATTTTCGTGCTCAAACCGCCACTGGACCGGCCGATTCCGTGGTCAGCGGAATCGACGCGCAGATTCTTCTAACTCGACAAGCCCCCTGTGTCGCGGGGAAGGTCCGTCGCGTGCTGATGGGGCACGGTTGATCGTGGAGTCCACGCTCACTGCCCAATCGGTACTCTTGCGTAACGCGACCCCTTCGGTATTCCATCAACGTCACATTGGATGGGTGCTGCGATCATCGTGCGATGGTCGCGGACGAATACCTGCATCGTCACGCGGTCGAGAACCTCGTCCAGGCCGATGCCCTCCTCCTTGGCCGGGTGACTTACGAGATGATGGAGGCAGCGTGGCGGCTGCCGGCGCCGGCGGGAGCGAGGCCCGATTGGATGGAACCGTTCGCACGGACGATCGACGGGGCAAAGAAGTACGTCGTGTCGAGCACCCTGGACCGGGTCGACTGGAACGCGGAGCTGGTGAGCGGGGATCTGGGAAAGGCCGTTCAGCAGCTCAAGCGAGAGCCGGGTGAGGGACTGTTGGTGGGCGGCGTGAAGCTCCCGCTGGCGCTGGCGGAGCTGGGATTGATCGATGAGTACGAGTTCGTGGTGCAGCCCAGGCTGGCGGGCCACGGGCCGACGTTGTTCGCGGGGCTATCGAGGCATGTCGATTTGAGGCTCGTGAGCCGGCTGGAGTTCGGCTCGGGGGCGGTGGCGATGCGGTATGAGCCGAAAAGCTAGATCTCAACTTCTATCGCTTGAACTGTGCTGCTGATCACGGGTGGGCATGGCCGGCATGAGGGAAGTCAAGGCCGCTTTCGCATGTTCCTCGGTATCGAAGACGACCACACTCGTACCAGTGCTAGCGCCATCGTTCATCCACGTAGCCCTTTAGAAACCGGGTAGTGCCTTGAGCTCCGGGATGATGAACTCGTTCAGGATCGTATGGCGATGCTCGAAGTCCGAGTTCGGGTCGAGCTTCACAAGAATGACAGCGGCATGGCCCATCTATTTCACCTCTCGGATGCGGGAGCGCTGCCCAACTTTACCGACCAATGGGTAGGACTCGACTGTTCGTGGCCTGTCCCCGACGTGAGCCGCTCGGGATGGTTCGCGAAGGCGCCGAACGGCGCTCCGAATACCCCCTAGGTTCCCTCCTTAGGAGCGCCGAACGACGGATCTGGAGTGGTCAGCCGACCTGGCCCTCTTCTTCGTTGCGACCGCTTTCGGTGGCGACAGTTGGAGGTGGACGCCCTCCGGCAGTCGCTACTTGTCGGTTGGCGCCACGTTCCTTAACGGCACCCTAATGGGGGTGGGTAGTACTACGGCGGCTCCGCACCGGCATGCGAGAGGTGCCCCGGCTATGTCGGTGCCTTCGAGTCTCCCGCATCGAGGGCATGTTAGGGAAGAATCCAAGGCAAGAACGGCTCCGCAAATCGTTGAGCCTCGACGAGGGTCAGCGCTCCGGCCCACTCGTTGAAGTGCGCCCCTGATCGGGTCCCCGTGAACTGAGCCACACGTTGTGCGAGTCCGATGCTCCAGAATGGAGCGAGGAGGACAGCACACATGAAAAAGCGCCGGCACTCACCGGACCAGATCATCCGCAAGCTCGCCGAGGGCGACAAACTGCTCGGCCAGGGCCAGACCGTCGAGGAGGAGAGCCGCCACCTCGAGATCACCGAGTCGACCTGGCATCGTTGGAAGGGCCAGTACGGCGGTATGAAGGCCAACGACGCCAAGAGGCTGAAGGAGCTCGAGAAGGAGAACTCCCAGTTGAAGAGGCTC
>NZ_JBPCPN010000047.1:0-41217 GCF_050999135.1 Candidatus Dormiibacter sp.
CGGAGCCGGTGGCGAACACCTCTCCCCGACCGTCCTGGTTGAGCGCCGTGGCGGGCGCGGTGAGCAGGGCGGGACCACCCTGGGCCAGCAGCGACCAGCTGCCCCAGGCGCCCTCCCAGCTGTGGACCATGGCACCGCTCTGGCTCCGACCGAACGCCTCCAGATGACCGTCCGCGTTGACCAGCAGCGAAGGCGAACCAGTAGCGGGCCCGAAGCGCAGAGTTTGGCCGCGGAAGTGGCTGGCCAAGGCGCTCCACAGCTCAGCGCCGCCGCCGCCGTAGTCGAGCGTGAACATGCCCGCGCCGCGGAAATTGCGCTGGTTGACGAGGTCGTACTTGTAGCCCAGCGAGAGGGGGTCGTCCCAGTACTCCTCCCGCCAGCAGGAGGCGTAGTCACTGATGAAGCTTGCCCAGGGTTCCTGGCCGGCTGGATCGAGTCCGTCGCGGCGCACGCCGCTCCAACTGTGGATCTTGGGATCGCCCGGATAGCTCTGGATGGTGAGGTACGAATCCGCGCCGAAGTTGCCCCGGCTCTGGGCGTTGGGCGGGGGGTTGGGGTCGACGCATGCCTTGTGCCCGTAGTAGGGAAAGCCCAGGATCACCTTGCTCGCCCACGGCGCATAGTCGTTCGCCGCCCGGGTGACGTTCCAGGGATACGCGTTCTGAGGGTTGTTGGCCAGCGGTGCGACAGCCCCCATGCAGGTGGAGCAGGGACCGTTGGAGATATCCATGTCGTAGGCCATCACGAAGATGCTGTCCACGATCTGGGCAAGCGAGGGAATGTCGAAAAAGCCGCCGCCCTCGGGCGCTCCCGCATACGCGTCGATGGAGAGGTAGCCCAGTCCCCGGTTCTTGAAAGCCTGCGCCAGCTGATTGATCTTGGCGGGCAGACTCTGGCCGTCCGGACAGCTGCCGCTGTTAACGCCCTCGTAGTCGAGGTTCACGCCGTCGGCGCCGAGCAGGTTGGCCGCCGTCTGATTGACAGTGTTTTGGATGCTGCCGGCGCTGAGGGTGCTGCAGAGCGTGGCCTGGTCATGCGCTGTCAGGCTCACCACGACCCGAACGCCGTTCTGATGGGCTGTGTTGAGGAGCCCGCTGGCGGTGCCCGAGTGCCACACGTTCCAGCCGGTGTTGCCCTGCGCCAGGCTGCCGTCAGCGTTCACCGCCAGACCGAAGTAGGCGACAGTGGAGAGCAGCGAGAAGTCCCAGGTGGTGTAGCCGACACCGCTATCGCCCAAGTTGCCGGCGTTCACGAAGCCGAAGACCTCGCGCTGCAGGGCGCTACCGGCAGCGATGGCGCCGCCCTGTGGCTTGAGCGGTCGCACAGAATTGCGCGGCGGCAGGGGAGCGCCAGGCTGCCTCACCGCGGACTCCAGGGCAGCCGTGATGATCGGCTTGGTGCCATCCGGTCCGGGTCTGGCCACAGGTTTGCTCGTCGCCTGACCCGGCATGGGGACCTGGCCGCGATACGGCTCGCCGGCCGGTACCGGTGCCGCGGCCGCGTCAAGAAGCGTGAGAGAGAGGAATAGGAAAAGCCCTGCCTTGGCAATGGCGGACCGTACCCCCCAGCGGTACAGGGTCATTTGGCGGTGCGAGCGGCACTCTACCGCGGACCGCCAACCTACGTCAAGTTGCCAGCCTGTGCCCCGTAGGCAGCCACGAGGCAGCGAGCTCGGCTGGCTTAGCTGGCGCGGCGCCTTTCCGGAACAATTGAGGGATGGCCCCGCCTCGCTTCATCAACCTCGGCTGCCGCACCAATGCCGCCGAGACCGAAGAGCTGGCCTCAGTCCTTCAGGACACAGAGGACATCGTCGTCGTCAACTCCTGCACAGTGACGCGAGCCGCCGACCGGGACACCCGTAAAGCGGTGGCGCGAGCCCGCCGGGAGCAGCCAGATGCCGCACTGCTGCTCATGGGCTGCTACGTCGACGCCCACCCGGGCGACTCACTGGGTGCCGACCTGGTGCTGCCCAACCGCTGGAAGCAGGCAGTGGAGAACGTAGCGCCGGAGGAGCCGCCAGGCACGAGGCGCTCCCGCTACGTGCTCAAGGTGCAGGACGGCTGCGACAACCGCTGCACCTTCTGCATTGTCTGGCAGGCTCGCGGCCGCTCGATCTCCCGGGTGCTGCCCTATCTGGAGCAGCGGGCTCGCCGCGCCGCCGAGGCCGGTTACCGAGAGATAGTCCTCACAGGGATCGACCTGGGCTCCTATCGTGGCGGCCTCGCAGCCTTGGTGGCCCGGCTGCTGGACGCGGCGGCGCCGGCCCGGATCCGGCTCTCCTCCATCGATCCTTCCCACGTCGATGCGGATCTGGCTCGGCTCTTCGAGCATCCCCGCTTGTGCCCCCACCTGCACCTGCCGCTCCAGTCCGGCTCCGATGCGGTCCTGGCGCGGATGCGGCGGCGCTATGATCTCGCCACCTTCGAGCGGGCAGTGGCCATGGTGCGTCAGGTCCAACCAGCTCTCGCCCTGACCGGGGACGTGATGGTCGGTTTTCCCGGCGAAACGGAGGGGGACTTCGAAGCCACTCTGGCGGCCATCGAACGCGCCGGCTTCATGGACCTGCACGTGTTCCGGTACTCCGCCCGGCCACGCACGGCGGCGGTGCGCTACTCGGACGCCGCTCCAGTCGCGGTCGCCCGGGAGCGCTCGCGCCGCACGATCGAGCTGGGCAAACGCCTGCATGCCCAGTACGAGGGCAGTTGGGCAGGCCTCGAGGTGGACGCGATCTGGGATCGGGAGAGGGACGGTCTGATCCGGGGCGTCGCCGAGAACTACCTCACCGTCACCGCTCCCGCCGCCGGCCGCCGTCCCGGCCAGTTGGAGAGACTGCCGTTCCGTCCTCTCGGTGTCCTCGAACCATGATGTCGCGCGTGCTGGTACTGGCGGTGGCTGTCCTGTTGGCGCTCGCGTCTTGCAGCCAGCCCACCGGGGTCGCGACCACGACGGCTACGCCGATCGGGCACCCCAATATCGTTTTCGTCTTGACTGACGATCTGTCTTGGAACCTTGTCGATCGCATGCCACATGTGAAGCAGCTGATGCAGCAGGGCGTCACGTTCGATCACTACTACGTGACCGATTCCCTCTGCTGCCCTTCGCGGTCGTCCATCTTCAGGGGCCAATTCCCCCACAACACCGGCATCTTCACGAACGGCGGCTCGGACGGCGGCTTTGCGGAGTTCTATAGACGCGGGGAGCAGAACTCGGCAATCAACACTTGGCTCCACTCGGGCGGGTACAGGACCGCCATGATGGGCAAGTACCTGAACGGCTACATGGAGGTCACCGACCCGCCCAGAACATACGTGCCGCCTGGTTGGGACGAGTGGGACGTGGGCGGCAACGGCTATCCCCAGTACGACTATGACCTCAACCTCGACGGCCAGATCGTCCATTACGGCACTTCCGAAGCCGACTACCTGACCGACGTCATCGCCAGCAGCGGTCAGCAGTTCATCCAGACGTCCACCAAGGCCGGCAAGCCGTTCTTCCTCGAGCTGGCCACTTTTGCGCCACACGCTCCCTACACGCCGCCCAAGCGCTATCTGGGGAAGCTGGGCGGTATTTCCTACCCGAAGACTCCGGCCTACGATGCCCAGGATCTCAACGCGCCCAGGTGGCGGGTGGCTGCGCCTCCGTTGACCCCGAAGGAGAATGACACCGTGAGAGCCGATTACGAGAAGCGCGTCGAGGCCGACCTTGCCGTCGACGACCTCATCGGCAACCTGGAGAAGACCCTGCGGGAGACAAACCAGCTCCAGAACACCTATTTCGTCTTCAGCTCCGACAACGGCTATCACATGGGCGAGCACCGCCTTCATGAGGGCAAGCAGACTGCCTTCGACACTGACATCAACGTGCCTCTGGTGATCAGCGGCCCGGGCGTCCCCCGGGGCCTCACTCAGCACCAGCTCGTCATGAACATCGACCTCGCCCCGACCTTCGCTCGTCTCGGCGGCGTCCCCGCTCCGGATGTGGATGGTGTCTCGCTCCTCCCGCTGCTGCGATCGAACGGCTCGCCAGCCTGGCGGCAGGCCGCGCTGGTCGAGCACCATGGTCCTAATGCCTCGCCAAACGATCCTGATTACACGCGATTTCGCAACGAGGATCCACCCTCATACAACGCCATCCGAACAGCGCAGTACACGTACGTGGAGTACCTGAACGCCCAGCAGCAGCCGGTCTACAACGAGATCTATGACGACCGGAAGGATCCGTATCAGTTGAGCAACCTGGCCGGTTCGGCGGATCCCGCGATTCAGCGCCAACTTCACGCACTGCTTCAGAAGCTGACAGCCTGCCACGGCGCCGACTGTTTCGTGACCTGATTCAATGGACCCAGCGGCGGCTTCAGAAACCGTCGATTCCCTAGACGAATTGCAAGGCCATTGGCGGCCCCGGACGATCGCTTATCGCGTCAGAGCTTGGAGGCGTCTCCCCGGTTCGGGGGCGCCATCGGTCTGGTCCGAGCCGGTGAAGCGCTGGAAAGCGGCTCGTGGTAGAGGGCACCGTCAGTCCCGGTCACGAACACTTCCGCGGCTCCCAGGTCCCGCTTTACGACGGACGGCGTCTGGGGAGTGGCACCCCCCAGGGATTGCCACGGGCGCCAGCCGCCGTTGTACTGCAGGCGCTGGAGCACGTTGGCGGTGCCGGAAACTATCACGTCGAGCTCGCCGTTCGCAGAGGCCGCCGCTGACGGCCCCGTACCGTTCGAGAGGCTGCCGGCGAACCACTCCCACGTCGACCACTGGCCGCCGTCGTACCAGCGGTGACCGAGGGTGCCGTCCACATTGCGGATGAAGAGGTCGAGCCGGCCGGCGCCCCAGGAGGTCACGGCCGGGTCGGAGTTGGTCTGGCCACCGAGCGGTTCCCAGCCGCTCCACTGACTGCCGTCCCAAAACTTGTGCCAGATCTGGCTGTCTGTTCCCTGGACCATGACGTCCAGCCGCCCCGCGCTCCAGGAGGCGGCGGTTGGGCTCGATCTGAGGACGCCGCCCAGCGCCTCCCAGCCGTTCCACTGTGTGCCGTCCCACCACCTGTGGTAGAGCTGGTCGTCAGTACCCCGGACGAAGACGTCCAGTAGTCCGGGGCCCCGCGCAGCAGCACCAGGGCCTGAGGCTAGCACGCCGCCCAGTGGCTCCCAGCCGTACCACTGTGTGCCGTCCCACCACAGGTGTCCCATCTGCTGATCCGGGCCGCGCGCGAAGACATCGAACCGGTTGGGCGCCCAGGAGGCCGCCCCCGGCTTCGAGGTGAGGGAGAGGCCGCCGATTCCCTGCCACGCGACAGGGAGCGCTGAGGGCCGGGGAAGCCCGGCGGTTTGTCGAAGCAGGGTGGGGTCGAGGGCGCCCGGCGCGACCTTCACCGCCCGGTACTCCAGGTCACCGTTGGGGTAGGTCACGTCCAGCAGTTGGGCGCCGGTGGCGTCGACCTCAGTGAAACCGGAACCGCTCTTGAATCCCCACGCGATCACGTTGTCATTACCGTCGGGTGACCGCCGGAAGCCCCCGGTGGCAGGAGCGTTCTGACCGTCGGGCGAACGGTACTCCCAGAGCCAATTCGCGGTTCCAGCCTGGTCGTTGATCGCGTACTCGACGCCTCGCGCGGGCGGACCCGGAGGGGATGCTGAGTTGTTACAGTCGAAGGGGGCCGAGCAACCAGGCGGCGAGGTGGAGTGATCGTCGTACAGCGTGACGTCTGTACTGCTCCCGTTCATCCGGAAGCGGGCATCGTGTTGGCCAAAGAACCCCCCTTCTGAATCACCAGTGAGGCTCAAGTGCTTGGCTCCAGGGTCCTTGAGTGGCGTTTGGTTCCCGCCCATCTTCCAGGCGACGAGGCCCGTCGCCTTCGTGATCCGGTAGACGGCGTCGGTATGGCGCATTGACACCAGCATGTCACCGGTCCCGGAGTCGTCAATGGAGTTGCAGTGAAAGATGTCCGCAACGTCCTTACCGTTGTAGTTGACGATGGCGGGGCGATTGGATTCTCCAACATTGATATGCTTGCTGGCCCTCCATAGTTGGCCCACCAGTTTTCCCTGGGGGTCAAGCTCCTCGATTACACAGTCCACGATGGTGCCGTTCTTGGCGTACTGGTATTGGGGAGTATTGAACTGCGCCAAGGGCGTCAGATCCACACCGTCCTGAAGCGGCGTGGCGATCATCATGCGATTCCCGTTGGCAAGTTGGAGCAGCTCGTGAGGGTCGGTTGGCGGCACAGGAGCCGCCAGAGACGATGATGTTTGTGTGTCCAGCTGGTAAAGGTTGTAGGCTCCGTTCGGGTTCGAACCCACTCCTGGGCCCAGGCTAGGTGCCCAGGCGAGGGTGTTTTTCGAGTACGGCAGCAGCTCAACGTTGATGGCCCCGCCGGGTGCCGGCTGGTACCAGACTGGAGTCCCGTTCTCGTCCAGGATCATCGCGTAGGTGCTGCTGCTGTTGTCCGGCGCCGGCACGACAGTGCCGGTGAGATACCAACCAGGCGACGGAGTCCCCGGCTTGCTCACGTTCATCTGCGGAAAGTCGTGAGGCAGGCAGCGGATCCAGTACTGAATCTGGCCGGCGGGATTGTTGGGGTCTGTTGCTTGAACAACGGCCGCCTGGCTCTCCGCGAGCCCCACAGTGACTGTCGCCGTGGAACCGCTCTGATAGCCCACCTGGATCGAGCCTGCGGGCATTGCCACGAGGGTAAAAGTGACCTGGTTCACGCCGGTTTGGCAGCGCACGACATAGTCGTGGACCGCCGGCAAGAAGCCAGGCGTGAGGCTGTAGGGGGAAGCTGTGACGATATTGGATAAGGGACTGCCCGCCACAGGAATGTCGACCTGGTCGGCGGGAACGTCAGCCCGGGCAGGCCTGATCGACAGCGCAGCCGAAAAGCTGGCGGCCGTCATCGCCAGAGCGGCAAGCAGGAGGAGCCGGTGTCTGGATCCAGTCCCGCGGCGTCGCCCAGCCATCGCCGGCTGCGGTGGAATCGGTGCCGCGAACAGGGACATCGGGGGATTATGGCACAAGCTCCACCAGCGCCGTGCGGTGTGCGCTCGACCTAAGTGAGGTGCGACCGATGGGTGTCGCTGGGCGCCCACCACCAGCCCAGGTCCAGCGCGTATCCCGGGCGGGGAGCGCCGCGAGCGGCCGTCCTCAGGGGAAGGAGTCGACGGCCTTGTTAGGTGCGCGCCTGAGAACGGTCGCGGTTCGCCTTTGGTTTCAGAGGCTCCCGGTGGCCGCGGGGATACACGCAATTTGCCAATCACCCCCCCAGCGGCCGGGACCCACGGGGCTAGTAATCGCGCTACCCGTTTAGATGAGACCTGTATCGCGGCCACTCAGGCGTTGAAGACTGGCTTTGCGCGCTGGGGGCTTTCTCAGTCCTGGAAGAATTGCCGAGCACGCTCAGCGAGCAACTCCGGCGCCTGATCCACAAGGGCGGTCCCGTGCAGGCGTTCGAAGTAGGTGACGTCCGAGCGGTAGGTCTCCTGGAGCCCGGCGCGAGCCACCAGGCGCAGGTTTAGCACGTGAGCCGGGCGCGGCGCCCCGAAGAGCGCCCAGTTGAAGCTGCTACAGCCGAGTTCGTTGTACAGCCGCAGGGCGGCGACCAGACCCTCGCCAAGCTCTTGGACCACCGGCTCCGGCAGCTGCTCTGGGCTCTCGAAGCGGGGCAGGAAGGCGCGCAGATCATGGAAACCGGCCGGTGCGAAAGCCGCCAGCCACTCGACCTCTCCGCTGCTGGCGATGTGCCGCTCACCCTTCGATCGCTCGGCCGCCAAATATTCGCCCACCAGCTCGCGCGGCACATCTGCTGAGATGGCCTGCTGGGTGGTGGGGAAGGGATCGACAGCACCCTGAACGTGGGGATGGAAGAGGGAGCTGCCGGACGGAAGCATGTGGTTGGCGCTCAGCGAGACCCAGGTCGCCTCTCCGTCCGCCCGGCGGGCGCCGCGGCAGAACTCGATCTGCGTCTGCAGGTTGTCGGCCACCAGCCTCGGTGTCATCTGGTCCAGCGGCAGGAAATGGCGTTCGGGGCCGTAGATCGAGACCGAGGCGTGTCGAGCGTAGCTGGCGAGGTTGGGGAAGCAGAGCGCCTCGCCGCGGCGGAACACGCCTTCCGCGGTGATCGCCGCTGCAAAGCGCGGCGTCACCCTTTCCACCCGCTCAGCGCAGAAGGGACACCAGCTCCTGCTCTGCTCTCCGAAAGCCGCCAGATCGAATTCGCTGCTGGGCAGGAGGTTGCTCTCCGGCAGCAGCTTGCAGGCCTGAGAAGTCAGCGGATCCCAGCGCATCTCGTAGCCCGTTCGGCGCGGCTCGTAGCCAGAGTCGCTCGGCACCAGGATCTCTCCCTCGACGCGCTCCCGGCGGAAACTCACGCTCATGCCCAGAATTATGGCCGTGAGCAGATTCGAAAGCTGGCTGCAGCAAGCCGGCCTGGAGCTGGAGGTTTGCCACTTTCCGCAGGGGACGCGGACGGCTCAGGATGCGGCGGCGGCGATTGGCTGCGAGGTGGGTCAGATAGTCAAATCCCTGGTCTTTCAGGTAGCTGGCCGGCCGATAGTCGCGCTGGTCAGCGGCAGCAACCGGGTCGATCTGACCCAACTTGCGACAGCGGCGGGCGGCAAGGTGGAGAGGGCGGATGCCGAGCTAGCTCGGACGGCGACCGGCTATGCGATCGGCGGCGTGCCCCCCTTCGGCCATGCCAGCGAGCTGCCTGTCTTCTTGGACCAGGACCTTCTGCGCTACGAGCTGATCTGGGCAGCCGCCGGGCGGCCGGATGCCGTGTTCGCGATCACCCCTCAGCGGCTGCAGGAGCTGGCCCAGGCGACAGTGGTGAGCCTGGCCTGAGCCAGTCGCGCTCTAGCGAGTCTCTTTGCAAGCCAACGGCCGATACTTAGAGCCAGTGCTCCCCTTCCGGCATCTCTACCTGCACATCCCCTTCTGCAAGCACAAGTGCGGTTACTGCGATTTCAACGCCTACGCGGGGATGGACAGGCTGATGCCTGACTACGTGGACGCGCTGCTGCGCGAGCTTGAAGCGGCCAGCGCAGCGCAAGAATTCGCCTCCCTGCAAACCGTCTATCTGGGCGGCGGGACCCCCAGCCTCCTGCCGCCTGCGCTGATCAGCCGCCTGCTGGCTCGAGTGCGGGAGCTGTTCAGCGTCGTTGCTGAAGCCGAGATCACTCTAGAGGCGAACCCCGCCTCCACCGATCCGGAGCGGCTGGCCGCCTGGCGGGCCGGCGGCGTGAACCGCCTGAGTTTGGGCGTGCAGGGCTTCGACCGCCAGGCCCTGGCGGTGCTGGAACGGCGCACGGACGGAGCGCTGGCCCGGCAGGCCTTCCAGCTGGCGCGCGCTGCGGGCTTCGAGAACATCAGCTTGGACCTCATCTATGCAGTGCCCTTTCAGAGTCGTGAGAGCTGGCTCGAGACAGTCCGTCAGGCGGCGGCTCTGGGGCCCGACCATCTCTCCTGCTACTGCCTCAGCTTCGAGTCTGGCACCCTCCTCCACAAGCGGCGGTCGGCCGGCGTTCTCCCCGAGGTGGACGCCGACTTCCAGTGGGAACTGCTCGACGCCGGAGATCGGGTCCTGAGCCGCTCGGGCTTCAAGCGCTATGAGGTTTCCTCCTGGGCCCTGCCCGGCCGCCGGTCTCGCCACAACCAGGCGTACTGGGACTGCCGCCCCGTCTACGGCGCCGGCGCAGGCGCCCACTCCTACGCCAGTGATGGTGAGCGCGCCTGGCGCTGGTGGAACGTCGCTCGGCCGCGCGAGTATCTGGCCGCCGTGACCGCCGGCAACGTCGTGGCGGGCTCAGAAGAGCTGGCTCCGCGGCTGGCGGCCGCCGAGCGCGTCATGCTCGGCCTGCGCACAACTTCCGGACTGCTGCCGCCGTCAGGTTTCGAGGCGGCGCTGGCGGAGCTGGCCAGCGCCGGCTTGGTAGGTGCAGATGAGAGTGGTGTCTGGGCGCCCACGCGGCGCGGTCTGGACCTCCACAACCAGATAGCGCTCGCCGTGCTTTAGGTGAGCTCTGCGCCTCTGAGCGGTGATCAGGCGCTGGGGAGGTCGACCACGGGAGGACGGTTCGCGTGATCAGTCCCGGATTGGAGGAGCAGAGTGTCGAGCAGCGGCGACCCGTGCCTCGTGCACCTCTGCTCTGGCTCACCGGCGGGATGGCGGGATGGGTACTCTTCACCGCCGTCTACCTCATCGAGAGAGCCACCCGGCCCGGCTATGACAGTTGGCAGCAAGCCATCAGCACACTCAGCCTGGGTCCTGGTGGATGGATTCAGCAGGCCAACTTCATCGGCCTCGGTCTGGTCACCCTGGGTCTGGCGGTCGTCTGGCGGGGAATCCTGAAGGGCGGGGTGGGCGCGACTTGGTATCCGATCATTCGCGGGATCGAAGGTTTGAGTCTTATCAGGATCGGCTTCTTCTCAACTGATCCCGCGCCGGGCTATCCTCCGGGAACTGCCACGACGGGACAGTTCGCCACCGCTCACGGAGTGATCCACTTCTCTTTTCTGTTCTTGATCATCGGCGCCATGATGATCGGGCTGTTCGTCATGGCCCGGCGCTTCTGGGGAGACCCGAGATGGCGCGGTTGGGTTTTCTACTCGGTGGCCAGCGGAATTCTGATCAACGTGTTCATTGCTCTCTTCGGCGTGGCCAATAGTCGTCACTTCGAGTACGCCGGAGTCCTTGAGCGGCTCGCGACCAACGTAGAGACCATCTGGGGGCTGGTGCTGCTCGCCCGCTTGTGGGCGGGGGCGAGATTCTTTAGCGGCTAATTGGCGGGTGCAGCTCAGGCCGCGCGGTCACTGGCGGTGTGAAGCCTCAGATGCCGAGCTGGAGAGACGTTCTGGACTATAGCCGCCGCCATCAGGGCCGAGCCGCCCACCAGGGCCAGCAAGAGCCACGGCCACCAGGTCAGCGCCGGCTGCCACTGGGGGTTCAGCATGAACAGCCAGGCGCCCCGGGTACCTGTCGCGTAGCGGCGGCTGTTGACCAGCCAGGCACCCACTTGCACGACCACAGTGGCGGCGGCGATCGCCAGCGGCAGCGATGCCCTCAAACCGACCGACAACCGACCGCGGTTGGCGTATACGACTTCGCCGCAGGCCATTGGCAGCAACACTCCCACGGGTAGCGCGTAGCGGCCCTGGCCTGCCACTCCAAACGGGAGATTGAAGATCCCTGTGGTCACGACTATGGCTGCCAGGTCAGCGACCAGCAGGCCGATCAGCGCCAACCTCTGGCGCCAGGTGCCCAGCCAGAGCGCCAGTCCGCCAAAGCCAGCCAAGGCCGAGAGCCAGAGGCCGGTCAGCGGCCTGGGCAGCGTGACGTCGAGCCAGCCGAAGCCCCCGATCTGCTGCGGCGCCAGCCAGCGCAGCTGCTGGGCCGCCTGGGCCATGCCATTGGCGACAGCAGCCAGCGTGACGACTGCGCCCTGGTTGATCCAAACGCCCCACGCGAGCGCCAGAATCAGCCCGCCGCCCACTGCGGCCAGTGCCATCCGGCCGCACCGGTCAGGCTGCAGCAGCCGCTGGCGGAAGCCCAGGCTCGGCACGAACGCGAGCACGGCGAAGATGTCGGCGATGAGCCAGCCGGGCCCCAAGGCACGACTCGTGGCCAGGAAGAAGCCGCCCAGAGCAAGCGCCGTCCACTCGAGCTTCAGCGGTTGACGGCGCCCTGTTGCGATCCGCAGAACTGCAGCGAAGAAACAGGCACTCGCCGCCACCTCGACCCCGCTCGGTGCCAGCGTCGTCGCGAGGAAGAGAACCATGGGCGTGATCGCCAGCTGGAATCCGGCCAGGGCGAGCAGGCTGCGGCGGCCCCGCCAGAGCGTCAGCGCCGTCAGAATCAGTAGGCCAGAACAGAGTAAAGCGATCCCCAACCTGCCCAGATAGAGCGCCTCCACCGGCTGCTCGGCCAGCGCCATCAGCGCGGCGGCGGGAAGGTAAGCGAAGGGCGGATAGACGCCCACGTAGCTCAGCCGACGACCGGCGTTGCCGGCCTGGCCCAGATCGGCGCATGCGGCGCTCCTGCCGGGAAGGAAGCGGTAGCAGGTGGAGAAGTCGGGAGGGGCCAGCTGGGCCGGCAGGTAGTAGGTGCGATCCACAGCCTCAGAGATGGCGGAACCCGGCGCGGGCTGACCTGCCGAGCGCTGGACCAACACCTTTCGACCCAGGACCTCGCCCTGGCTCAAACCCGCAGCCCGTACGTAGTGCGCATCCTCGTCCGGGCCGGCACCGGGCGGGTTGGCCGCCAGCCACGCTACCGCGAGGGTCAGATAGCCGGCCAGGAGCAGCAGGACGGGCCAGGGCCGGCGCGCGCCAAAATGTGCCTGGGTTCCCAATCCGGCTCGAACTTTACGCAGCCGGCTGTTTGGTAGCCTGAGAGTTCAGCGCCGGACGTCGACGCAGTCGCAGTTGCGCTCGCCCTTGCCAGGGCGCCTGACTGCTCCGAAGAATGAACAATCACACCTCTTTCACGCACGCCGTCGTCATGGGGGCGGGTCCGGCCGGGCTCACGACGGCGTACGAGCTGAGCAAGCATGGCATCGGCGCCACTGTCCTGGAGAAGGATCCCGAGTACGTCGGCGGCATCGCGCGCACCGCCCAGCACAACGGCTATCGCTTCGACATCGGCGGTCACCGCTTCTTCTCCAAGAACCTGGAGGTCGAGGACCTCTGGACCGAGATCCTGGGCGATGAGATGCTGACCTGCAACCGCCTCTCGAGGATCTACTACCGAGGCAAATTCTTCGACTACCCGCTGAAGGCGACCAATGCCCTGCTGAGTCTGGGTCCTGTCGAGACAGTGCGCTGCATGGCCAGCTACGCCTGGGCCAAGCTGACTCCGGTGAGGGAGCCGCGCAACCTGGAGGACTGGGTCCGAAACCAGTTCGGCGAACGGCTCTTCCGCATCTTTTTCAAGACCTACACGGAGAAGGTCTGGGGCATCTCGACCAGCGAGCTCTCCGCCGACTGGGCGGCCCAACGCATCAAGGGTCTGGATCTCGCCCAGGTCGTGAAGAACGCGCTGATCCCGCCGCGCCAGCCGAAGGAACGAGGCGAGGTCATCAAGACACTGATCGACCAGTTCCGCTATCCGCGCCTCGGACCGGGCCAGCTCTGGGAGACCGTGCGGGACCTCATGGCTGCGCAAGGTCAGCCAGTTCAGATGGGTCAAACCGTCGAGCGGATCCGGCACGAGAAGGGGCGGGTCGTCAGCGTCGAGGCCCGCGACACAGCCGGCAGCGTCCGGCAGGTCAGGGGCAGCGACTTCGTCTCCTCGCTCCCCATCCGCGAGCTGATGCTGAAGCTCGACCCGGCGCCGCCGCGGGCAGTGCTGGCGGCCGCGCGCTCACTCTCCTATCGGGACTTCTTGTCTGTGGTGCTCATGATCCGGCGCCGGGAGCTCTTCCCCGACAACTGGATCTACATTCACGAGCCGGGTGTTCAGGTCGGCCGGATCCAGAACTTCAAGAACTGGAGCCGCTGGATGGTGCCCGATGAGGAGACCACCTGCTTGGGGCTGGAGTACTTCTGCTTCGAGGACGATCAGCTCTGGCAAAGCACTGATGAGGAGTTGATAGCACTCGGCACCCGAGAAGTCGTCCAGCTAGGCATGTGCGAGGGGGCCGAGATCTTCGACGGTGCCGTCGTACGGCAGCGGAAGGCCTATCCCGTCTACAACGACGTCTACCTGGACCACCTTGGGACCATCCGGCAGTGGCTTGACGCCAACGTGCCCAACCTGTACCTCTGCGGCCGCAACGGCATGCACAAGTACAACAATCAGGATCACTCAATGCTCACCGCGCTCCTCGTCGCCCGGAACATCGCAGGAGTGACCAAGCTCGATCCCTGGAAGGTGAACGCCGACGCCGAGTACCACGAGGAGGTGCGCGACGGCGAACAGGATCTCTCGGGCCGGCAGATGCCCAGCCGGGTCAGGGAAGAGGAACCGGTCGCCTAGCGGCGGCAGCCGCGCCGGCAGGCGCGGGAGAGCGGTTCGGCGCCGGCGGCCGCTGTGGTCGTTCTTCCCCTCCCCCGTCCTACGGGGAAGCCCCCCGGCAACGGGCCGAGGGGCTCTGTTTCAGGGTCTTGCCGACCTAGGTACTGCTAACCCAAGCCTCCGGGCTGGATGCAGTTCTGGCCGGGGGTGAATACGTGGCCCTGCTCGCAGAAGGGCATGGGGGCCGGCTGCGCTGGCGCATCAGCTTGCACGGGCGCATCTGGCTGGACGGCCGGCTTCGGGGCGGAATTGTTAACGGCCGGCTTCGGGGCGGACGCCGGCGGCGCTGGTGCCTGATGCACCGGCGGTGGCGGCGCGTCCTTGGGCGGAGCGACGGGGGCGGGTGTCGGCGTAGGCGTTGCCGTTGGCGTTGGCGTTGGGGTTGGAGTGGGAGTGGGCCTGGGTGTCGGGGTCACGCAGTGCGCCGTAGTCGTGTCATAGGGCGCGCTGAAGTCAGCGGCAAAAAAGATCGATCCCTTGCTACCGGACGGAACCGTGACCGACTTCTCGGCTACGAACGTGCCAGTGGACGTGGACACAACGGCGGTCACTGTGACCGAGCTTGGCGGAACACACGCGTAGGTAACGCGCGCAGTGTCGCCGCTCCATGCCAGTGCGGCTGTGACGGACAGCAAGAGCAGTGCAGACACTGCAGCTGCCGCCATGAGGACTCGTTTCATCGGGGTTTTCTCCTACTGAGGCCTAGAGCCTCTTGATGCTCCGCGACGTTTCTTCCATCCGCGAGGGCGGATGCGTCGTGGAGGCCGGGTTTCTCACCCTTGATCCCCCCTTGTCGTCTGCCGACGCACCCCTTTGGATTTCCGAGCGCTTCGGTGGGTGCCTGGCTTAATGAGCCCCCAGCCGTGCACTGCGGGAGGCCCGGTAAAACCGTACCACAATCGGCCAGATGATGTCAATAAGCAAGAAATCCCCTCAAACTCCTTGGGATTACCAGGGTTGGATGGCCCAGAAGTGCTGGGTCCCCCCAAAGTCCCGGGTGCTGAAGCGTCAGTGCCGGACCGTAAGCGAAAACCGGCCTTAGCACTCGTAAGCTAGGAGTGCTAAGCAGCGATGCAGTCACGAAAGCAGGACATCCTGAAGGCAGTCGTCCGCGAGTTCACTGTGACGGCGACGCCAGTGGCCTCGCAGGCGCTGGTCAGCCGGCACTTCCTGAACCTGTCGTCCGCCACTGTGCGGAGTGAGCTCTCGGGCCTTGTCGACCTGGGCTACTTGATCCAGCCGCACACCTCCGCAGGGCGGATTCCCACCGATCGCGGCTACCGCTATTTCGTGGACTTCCTGATGGAGGCGGAGCCGGCTCCGCCCGCGGTGGAGGCCTATATCGAGGCGGAGTTCCGCTCCACTCCACCCGATCCCCAGAGCGTGGTCGAGAAGGTGGCCACGATCGCCGCCTCCGTGACCCGCAACGCTTCTGTGGTGACCGGCCCGCAGGGCGGTTTGGTGAGGGTCAAGCACCTGGACCTCGTGTCCCTGGAGCCCGAGGACGTGCTGGTGGTCCTGGTGGCGGAGGGCAACCTGATCCGGCAGCAGGTGGTCCGAGTGAGCTCTCCCATCCGGCAACAGGAGTTGACGCGGCTCTCCAGTCGTTTCAACCGAGAGCTGGCCGGCAGGGATCGGGATGAGCTGGAGCTGCGCTTGGGCCGGCTTGGTGAGGGCGTGGAGAAGGAGCTTCTGGGCAGCTTGGTCGAAGCTCTTGCGCTCTTCGAGAGCCGAGGCGGGGGCATGGTGGTCCACGATGGCGTGCGCAATCTGTTGAAGCAGCCGGAGTTCGCCGAGTCGAGCCGCCTGCACGAGGTGCTGGAGGTTTTGGAGGAGACCCGCTACCTGGTAGCTCTGCTCCAGGAGCTGGCAGCCAACGCCGACCTGCAGATAGTCATCGGCTCTGAGAACAGGACTGAGCAGCTGCGCTCGTGTGCGGTGATCCTGACCACCTGGGGGCCATCGCGGCGGGTGCAGGGAGTGCTGGGCGTCGTCGGTCCCACTCGGCTGGACTACGGCGCCACCGTCGGCCGCCTGCAGGCGATCGCTCGGCAGGCTGGCGCCCGGCTCGCTGAAGCCTACGCCTGAGCTTCAAACCAGAAGTAGGGCGGCGATCTTGGCGAAAGCCAGCCGACGATTGGCACTTTGAAGTTTGTTCGGCCTCCCCGCTGAGGTATCAATGCCAGAGACATGCAGGAGATGAACAGTTGATCGAGGATGAGGGGGGCGCCCCCGCTGGCCAGGCGGCGCCAACCGCCACTCAGGAAAAGGAAGCCGACGAGGAGGCTATTGCCTCGCTGCAGGAGGAGCTCGAGGAGCTGCGCTCACGCCACCTGCGTCTGGCGGCTGACTTCGAGAATTACAAAAAGCGGGTGCGGCAGGAGCAGGAGGACGCCTACCGCTACGCCGGGGCGCTGCTGGCTGAGAGGCTGCTGCCCGTGCTGGACGACGCCCAACTGGCCGTGGAGCACGCGCCGGCGCGCGTCGACAAGACCTGGCTCAAAGGCGTGCAGCTGACGTTTCAAAAACTCGAGGAGGCGCTTGCCACAGCGGGGGTGGAGGCCGTGCCCGCCCTGGAGACGAAATTCGACCCCAAGCTCCATGAGGCGATCGGCACTGTCGAGTCGGACGAGCATCCCGACGACACAGTTGTGACGGAGTTGCGGCGCGGCTACAGGATGCACGACAAGGTCCTGAGACCCGCGCTGGTGAAGGTCTCCCGGAAGGGCTAGTGGACGGCAGTTCTATCGGCATTGACAGGCGCCTGCCAGCGAAACGCTCGGCGGCCGGCGCGCGCCGAGGTTCGTGAGGGACTAGCTTGGCAGTCAAGCGGGATTACTACGAGGTGCTCGGCGTCAGCCGGCAGGCGTCGAGCGATGAGCTGCGGCGCTCGTTCCGCAAGCTGGCGATGGAATACCATCCCGACCGGAACGACGGGGATCCGAATGCCTCCGAGCGCTTCAAGGAGTGCAGCGAGGCTTACGGCGTTCTCTCGGATCCGGAGAAGCGACGCAGCTACGACATGTTCGGCCATTCTGGTGTCGGCGCCGGCGCGGCCCACGACTTCGGCGACTTCGGTTTCGGTGACATCTTCAACACCTTCTTCGGCGGCGGCGGGCGGCCGCGCCGGCGGAGCACGCGCGGCAACGACCTTCGTCACGACCTCACGATTGAGTTCGAAGAGGCCTACAGAGGTGTGGAGCGGGAGATCGACGTGGGTCGCCAGGCCGTCTGCTCGGTCTGTGCCGGTTCAGGCGCCGCCCCGGGCACCTCCAGTGAGACCTGCGGCACCTGCGCCGGCGCCGGTCAGGTTCGGCGTCAAGCGCAGTCCATCTTCGGGACAGTCGTCAACATAGTGGCCTGCCCGACCTGTGGCGGGGAGGGGCATGTGGTCAGAAAGCCCTGCGCCCATTGCCACGGCCAGGGCCGGACCGAGGAGCGCAGGCGACTCAGAGTGCGTATCCCCGCCGGCGTGGACACCGGATCGCAGATCCGGCTGACCGGAGAGGGCGAGGTGGGGTTGAGAGGTGGGCCGCCCGGCGACCTCTATGTAGTGATCCGAGTCCGTGCCCACCAGCACCTCCGCCGGCAGGACGATGACATCGTTTACGAGCTGCACGTGAACCTGGTGCAGGCGGCGCTGGGGGATCGGATCGAAGTTCCGTCGCTGGACGGTCCTGTCGAGCTGTTGCTGCCGCCGGGCACCCAGTATGGGCAGACGTTCAGGCTTCCCGGTCGAGGCATGCCCAACGTGCGCAGCGGGCGCCGGGGCCAGCAATTCGTAGTGGTCCAGGTGGTGGTCCCCAAGGACTACTCGGCCGAGCAGAAGGCGCTGCTGCGCAAGGTGGGAGGGCTGACCGGCAAGCCACAGAAGGTCTCCAAGGGATTCTTCGAGAAGCTCCGCGACGTGATCAACATCGATTAGCCGATTCATTCGGTCCACTAAGCTTGGCGCCACTCGCAATCCTGCCGGACTCGGTACCAGAGCCGGTCGGGAGCCGGAACAAGGAGGGAAGGTTCAGCCATGCGGAGTTACCACTTCATAGTTCCGCCGCAGCTCCTGGAGCAGAGGGCACTGCGCGGCTCGGCCGAGGAACGGGAGATCGCGCTGGCCACCCTCTCGATCGATCACTCAATCCGCGCCGGCCGCATCCAGAACGCGCTGCTGGCCGGTTCTGCCCAGCGGCTGCAGCTCGCGGTCACAAGAGGCGCCGGCCGGCCTGACAGAACCGTCTTCAACGCTAGGCATCGCCTGGACACTCACGCCACCAGCGTCCTGCGGACGGAGGAAGGACAGCCCTCCGCCGATGAGGCAGCCAATGAGGCCTTCGACGGGCTGGGCGCCACCTACGGCTTCTACTGGGATGTCTTCCGGCGAGATTCGATAGACAACGCCGCCCTGCCCCTGCTGGGCGAGGTGCACTTCGGCGAGCGCTACGACAACGCGTTCTGGGACGGCCAGCGGATGATGTTTGGCGATGGCGACGGGCAGCTCTTCACAGGCTTCACGAAGGCCATCGACGTCATCGGCCACGAGCTGACGCACGGGGTGACGGAGGCCACCCTGGGATTGCGCTACCTGGGTCAGCCGGGCGCGCTGAACGAATCCATCTCGGATGTGTTCGGCTCGATGGTGAAGCAGTACCAGCTTGGTCAGACCGCAGAGCAGGCTGACTGGCTGATCGGCGCCGGCATCTTGGGCCCGGTCATGCAGGGCCAGGCGCTTCGCTCCATGAAAGCGCCCGGCACCGCCTACGAGGGGGACAACCAGCCGGGCTCGATGTCCGGCTACGTCAGCACGGCCTCGGACAACGGGGGCGTCCACCTCAACTCGGGCATTCCCAACCACGCCTTCTATCTGGCCGCAGTCGCCCTGGGAGGCCATGCCTGGGACAGCGCGGGCAGGATCTGGTACGAGGTAATGGTGCGCGGGGCGGTGGGCCCACAGGCGGGCTTCGTGCAGTTCGCTCAGGCCACTACAACGATGGCGGCCAGCTTGTTCGGCCTCGGCTCGGCTGAGGCCAGGAGTGTGCAGGAGGCATGGCGGGAAACGCAGGTGCTCTAAGCGCCGACCGGCCGGAAGTTGAGCGCGCAAAATAGTCATGACAGCTCGTCTGGGGGGGTGAGCCCGAGCCGGGGCGGCGAGCAGCTCGAGCTCGAGCTCGAGCGATCAGGCGGCTTTGCGGGCCTCTTCTTGCGAGCCAGCTTCCAATACTCAGAGTTGAGCGAGTCGGAGCGCGGGGCGGTGGAGCTGTGCTTCGAGCACTGGCCGGGCAGCGATCCGGGCGCCGGCCAGCCCGACCGCTTCTGCTATCGCCTGGACCTAGCCGAGCGCACGGCCCTGGTTCCGGAGGCGCACTGGCCGCAAGCTCTGAACGCGCTGTTGACAGCCCTCCGTCCGGCTCCCGGCTGACCGCTCTAAGGCCCGGTCTTGAGCTCAGGCCGCAGCGCGATTGAAAGAGCGAGCCGCCCCCGCCACAGCTACCAGGGCCAGCACTGCCATGATCACCACGCCCTTCACCACGCTCGCATCGGCGAGGTGGTTATTGAAGATCGCCCGCGCTGCGTCGACGGCGTAGGCGAGAGGGTTCGCCGCCGCTATGGCTCGCAGCCAGTTGGGCGCCAGCGACAGCGGCAGCAGGACGCCTGAGAGCAGCAGGAGCGGCAGCGTAGCAGTGAAGAGCAGCGGCGCGAATGAGTTCTCGTCTCTCAACCAGAGCGCGAGCGTGTATGACACCGAGGCCGTCAGCAAACCGATCAGCGCGACCAGAGCGAGCACGACCAGCAGTCCCAGGGGCTCGATGCTCAGTCCGAACGGCAGCGAGAGCAGGACCAGCAGGATGGACTGGACGAGCAGCGTCAGCAGGTCGCGAACGGCTCGGCCGAGCAGCAGCGCCAGGCGGCTGACGGGCGTCACCCGCAGCCGCTCGATGATGCCCTGGCGCAGCTCCGCGATCAGCGTGAAGCCGACCCCCGACGCTCCGAAGAGGCCGAGCTGCACGAGAAGGCCTGGCACGAAGACGTTGTAGGCGCCGCCTGCCGGGAAGCCGGGTGTCGCGGCGATCGATTTGAGCAGCGGCGCGAAGAGCACCAGGTAGAGCAGCGGTTGGACGACGCCGATCACTATCCACGCGGGGTTGCGCAGAAGCAGTCCGAGATAGCGCTGGAAGACCAGCCAGGTGTCACGCAGAATCTTCATGCCGCGGTCTCCCGGAGTGATCGGCCGGTCTGGCGAAGAAAGACATCGTCAAGGCTCGGCCTGGTCAGGGAGATAGTGTCCAGTTCCAGTCCAGCGCCGTCCAAGAGGCGGAGGATGGCCGGCATCGCGCTCTCGCCCCGGTCGACGTAGAGGCGGAGGGTGCCGTCCTGCCAGCCCGCCTCGCGGACGAACGACTGGGGCCTCAGCAGCTCGAGGATCGCTTCCTGATCGCCTGCCACACCCACGCTGACGACGTCGCCGGCGATCTGGCGCTTCAGCTGGTCGGGCGTGCCCTCGGCGACTATGCGGCCGTGGTCGATGATCGCCACGCGGTCGCAGAGCGCATCCGCCTCTTCGAGGTAATGAGTGGTGAGGAAGATTGTCGTCCCACCCTCGCGCCGCAGCCGGACCTCATCCCACATGCGCGCTCGGCTCTGCGGATCGAGGCCGGTGGTGGGCTCATCGAGGAAGAGCACTTGAGGCTTGTGTGCCAAGCCGAGGCCGATGTCCAGCCTCCGCTTCTGGCCGCCGGAGTAGGTTTTGGTCTGGCGATCCGCGCAGTCCTCGAGCTCCAGACTGGAGATCAGTTCGGCGGCCCGCGCCCGCGCCTCGGACACTGACATCCCGTAGAGCCGCCCCTGGAAGACCAGCTCGGAGCGGCCGGTGATGGCAGGGTCGTTGCCGCCGGTCTGGCCCACATAGCCGATCCTGCGCCTGACTTCGGCCGCCTCCTGCCGAAGGTCGCAGCCGGCCACCGTCGCCTCACCCCCGCTCGGTGGCAGCAGCGTCGCCAGCATCCGCAGCGTGGTCGTCTTGCCCGCGCCGTTGGGGCCTAGGAAGCCGAAGATCTCGCCATGCTCGACCTGCAGGTCGACACCTGCAACCGCCTCGACGCTCTGGCGGCGGCTCTTGAAAACGCGACGGAGGCCTCGGGCCTGGATCACCGGGCCGGAGAGCGGGGTCTGGTCGTGATTCATTGCCATGCGACGGGGGGTGCCTCCTTTGCTAACGCTTTGCTGCCTGTCAGGGACGGGATCACTCGGTGCTCGTCGGCGGCGCGGCGCCGACAGTCGATCGCTGGCGGTGCGCTTCGAAGTCCGCGTCCCCCGTCCAGGTGAGCCGGCCGGCTCGGACGTCGTCGATCAGCGAACGCACCCATTGCAGCTCGGCTCGACGCAGCGCCTGGTCGTACTCATGCTCGAGCAGGACCACGCGGGGCAGGTGAAGCTGCCTGCGGAGCGCCTGGAGCGAGGCGTCAGCGCCGGCGAGATCGCCCTCGAGAGCGACCATCCGGCCGTCCAGCGCGACGATGGCCGCCTCCGCGGGCAGGTAGCCGAGAAAGCTGATGGCCGCCGAGAAGAGGGGGTGTTCGTTGAGCGGTGTGCTGAGCAGGGTCGTCAACCAGCTCTGAAGCTCGTCCCGGCCCTGATCTGTGATGCGGTAGACGGTCCGTTCCGGACGGCGCCCTTCGCGGCCCGTATCGGCCACCTCGATCAGTCCGCGGCGGACAAGCCAGTCAACCCGGTGGTAAAGGCTGCGGGGACTGCCGTCCACGAAGTCCTTGTGGCGATCGCG
Source organism: Candidatus Dormiibacter sp. (assembly GCF_050999135.1). NCBI lineage: Bacteria > Bacillati > Candidatus Dormiibacterota > Candidatus Dormibacteria > Candidatus Dormibacterales > Candidatus Dormibacteraceae > Candidatus Dormiibacter > Candidatus Dormiibacter sp. Next base: position 21,779 of record NZ_JBPCPN010000047.1, read on the forward strand.
GATCAGGCGCTGGACCTCGTACGGATGCCGCGGCTGCTCGGAGAGCAGTGCCAGCACCGTCAGAGCGGCGAGGTCACGGAAAGCCCGCTTAGTGGTCATGCTGGACATACTGCGTTACGCACTATAGCATGTCGCATTGGTGCCTGACGCATCAAAAGTTTTTGCTTGAGAGCCACCGGTCTGCGGCTCGCCTGCAGCTCGGCGCACATGTACGTATACTTATATCACATCCCGGATTCGGCCTGTGCTCGCGACGCCAAGGGACTAACCAGTCAGCCCTGGATTCAGCCTTTGTCGTTAACCGCTTTGACCTTGAGAAACAGCGTTTGGCCTGCCAGAATGTCGATTGGAGGACCAGAAACAATGCACGCAATCGACCTCGAACTGACCAGCGCCGAAGGGGAGCTGCGACAGCTGCAGGCCAGGCTCCGGGTGGTGCCCGTTAACGACGTGCAGCTGCGCGAGGCTCTGGAGCGAGCGCTGATCAGCAAGCAAGAGCGAGTCGGTCGACTGCGCACGCGGCAGGTTTCCGTTCCGCTCTGAGCGGTGGTCGTTGAGGGCGAGGTAGCGCCCCGCCCGCTCAGCTCCTGTGGCTCTTGATCCCCTCGACCACCTGGGCGGCCAGGTCGTAGCGACCCCCCGAGGGGATCACGTAGGCGCCGGCGGCGACGCCGGCCAGTTCCTCGAAAAAGGCGATAGCCATCTCCACGCCAATCTGGGGGGCTTCTTCACCTGCGGCTTCCAGCCGCTTGGCCACCGTCTCGGGCACGACTATGCCCGGCACCTCGTTCTGCAGGTAGGCGGCTTGCTTGGCCGAGCGTAGGGGCATGGCGCCGATCAGCAGCGGCACCTCCACCTCCTGGAAGACCTGGCGGAGGAGCGCAAGCGCCGCGAAGTCATAGACGGGATTGGTCAGCACGAAGTGGGCGCCTGCGGCCAGCTTGCGGCGCAGCAGACGGAGCTCCTTCAAGGGGTCCTCGGCGGTGGGGTTGAAGGCAGCTCCGATATTGAAGAAGGCGCGCTCGCCGATGGGCGTGCCGTTCGCGTCGAGGCCCCGGTTCAGGTTGCTCAGGATAGTGATCAGGCCCACCGCGTTGACGTCCCAGACGGGAGTCGCCTTGGGGTAGTCACCCACCCTGGGTGGGTCACCACGCAGGGCAAAGATATTGCGGATGCCGAGCGCGTGGGCGCCGATCAGCTCTGACTGGATGGCCATGACATTCCTGTCCCGGCAGGTGAAGTGGGCGATGGTCTCCAGGCCCACCTGCTGCTGGACCAGAGCAGCGCAGCTGATCACCCCCATGCGCAGCCGAGCCATGGCCGAGTCGGTGACGTTGGCGAATTCGACGCCTGCCTCCTGCAGCAGCCGAGCGCCGGCCAGCATGCGGCTGGGATCAATCCCCCGCGGCGGCGTCAGCTCGACCGAGATCGGGAATTCACCGGCTCGCAGCTTGGCCGCGAGGCTGGTGCTGGGGGCCTCCACCTGCCGCTCGCCCGGTTCAGCCCGCCGGATTCGCGGAGAGACCGTCCGACCGGGCGCGGCGCCGTCAACTCGCCTGCGGAGCGCCTGGATGTGCGCCGGCCCTGTACCGCAGCAGCCGCCGACGACGCTGACTCCCAATTCCAAGAGCTCAGCCATCTGCTCAGCGAAGTACTGCGGGCCTGCGCTGTAGACCAGGCGGCCGGCTTCCCTGTGCGGCAGCCCCGCATTGGGCAGGATCGCCAGCCGCTGGGCGCCCAGCGAGGCGAGCTGGCGCGCGACGCTGAGCGCCGATTGGGGTCCCGCTCCGCAGTTGGCGCCCAAGGCGGTGACCCCTCTGGCACTGAGGCTCTCGACCAAAGCGCTGGCAGCGCGGGCGGGGTTGAGCTCATCGTCGAAGCTGAGCAGCGCCACCACCGGCAGGTCGGGCGCGGTCGCCCGGGCCGCGTCGACCGCCAGCTCCAGCTCATTGAGCGCCGTGAACGTCTCCAGGATCAGAAGATCGACGCCGCCTTCCGCCAGGGCCGCTATCTGCTCACTGAACACGCGCTCAGCGCCGCTGCGCTTGATGGCGCCGACAGGCTCGATCGGCCGGCCTAGAGGGCCGACGCTGCCCGCCACGAGCACCGGCCGGCCCGCTGCATTGCGGGCTTCCAGGGCCAGCCGGGCCCCGGCCAGGCAGAGCTGGCGGACCTCAGCTTCCCTGTAGTGCTCGCCCAGCCGGAAGCGGTTGGCCCCGAAGGTGTTGGTTTCGATGACGTCCGCCCCGGCGGCGATGTAATCGCGGTGGATGCGCGCGATCAGCGCCGGCTGAGAGACGTTCAACGCCTCCAGGCACTCCGCCTCAGCCACTCCCCGGGCATAGATCTCCGTGCCCATGGCGCCGTCGAAGAGCAGAGGGCCTCGCTCCAGGCGCTGCGCCAGCTTGTTCACAACCAACTCTGTCGGCGCCTCAGGCGCCTGTCAGGAAGCCGCGACCGTACGCGATGGCGACTATCCAGCAGCCAAACGGCATGAGAAACGCCTCCCGGAGCTTGGTGCCGCGGGCCGCGTAGAAGTAGACGCCGGGCAGGAACGCGATGGCGAAGATGCCGTAGACGATGTGGAGGAGCTCTCGCGGCCGCAGACCGAGGGCGAAGATGAGGATCCCGGCCAGACCCTGGGCGGCGGTCAGGGCGATCATCAGCAGGTAGCCCGAGCGGAAGCCGCCGCTCACCTGGCGGCGGGTCAGAAACTGGAAGCCGCCCCAGAGTCCGAGGATCACTGCAAAGAGGATGAGAGCAATCGCGAAGCGTTGGTGCAGGAAGTTGAAGACGTTGGCCATGCCCGGATCATTGTCGGGTTTCGCTTTCGAGGACTCAACACGAGGTTGAGCCAGTCGAGGAGCGCTGCGCCAACAGTTCGGCGGCTGCGGGTGGACGTGCGCAAGACAGTCGCCACGCCGCTCAGGCCAATCTGGTTCCGGCAGGTATTCGACGGCTGCTGCGAGGAGCGCGGCGTGGCAGCCCTTCTGCCCGCCAAAGCGCAGCTCACCCTTCTCGTCGCGGGCGATCGGACGCTGCGCCGCCTGAACCGCCGATTTTTGGGCGAGGACGAGTCCACGGACGTGCTCTCCTTTCCGAGCGGCGGGGGGGACGAGCCGGGCTACCTGGGCGACCTTGCCATCTCCTGGCCTGCCGTTCACCGCCAGGCCAGGCATTACTGCCACGCGGTCGAGAGCGAGGCAGGTCTGCTTCTCGTTCACGGACTGCTGCATCTCCTCGGCTTCGATCACGCTGATCGCGCGGGCGAGCAGGCGATGACTGCGCTCACCCGCCGCTGCCTGAACCGGCTGGGCCTCGGCCTCGGCGCCGGCAGACTGGGGCCTGCGTAGAATCCGACGGCCTACCGCGGCCCGGGGGCCGGCGGCTTTGTCATGCCCAGACATGCTTCGCACCGTTCGTCCTGGTCCTGCCGCCGGCACTGCCGGCGGTCTGCCCGTGCCTGAGGCTCAAATCGACCGAACGGCGCCGAGCGACCTGCTGGTGGTCGGCCTCGGCAATCCGGGACTTGAGTACAGCGAGACTCGGCACAACCTCGGTTGGCGCTGCCTCGACGCCTTGGCGGCGCGGCTCGGGACGAGCCTCGACGGCCGTCGCTGGCACTCACGCGTCAACAGCCTCGCCTCGGGCGGGCGGCGCGTCTGGTTGGTCCAGCCGCAGACGTTCATGAACGAGTCCGGCCGGGCTGTCAAGGCGGCCTGTCGAGACCTGGAGCTGGAGCCGGAGTCGCTCTGGCTCGTGCACGACGAGCTGGACCTGCCGCTCTGCCGGCTGAGGATCCGGCGCGGGGGCTCGGCAGCGGGCCACAACGGCGTCAAGTCGCTGATCACCTCCCTCGGCTCACCGGACTTCGTTCGCTTCCGGATCGGAGTCGGCAAACCGCCCACCTCCGGGGCAGAGGCCGGCCGTCGCTATGTGCTCAGCCGGTTCAGCCGGGCTGAGGCGCAGGCTGCGAAGACTGTGGTGGAAGGGGTTGCCCAGGCACTTCAGGTGGCGCTTTCCGACGGGCTCGACCAAGCGATGGCCGTCTACAACCGGGCCGGCTCCCTGGGCTGCGAGGAGATACCGTGAGCCCGCTGGCCGAGCGACTCTTTCCCGAGGCCCTGCGGCCATGGCTGGAACGGGCCCTGGCAGGTGGACCGCAGCCGGGCGAGCCCCTGCGGGTCGGCCGCTTGCCGCGCCCCGCCTGGGCGCCCTTCGCGGCATCGCTCTCCTACTGGGCTGCCGCTCAGCTGCCGGCGCCGCCGGTCATGGTGCTCTGCTCGCATCCCGCTCGCTTGCGGGACGAGCTGCGCCTCTGGCTGGCCTCTGGGCCGTCGGCAATCCTCTTCGCCGAGATCACAGTCTCGCTTCTCGACCGCCCGCCTGCCTTCGACGAAGCAGTGGCTCAGCGGCTGGAGGCGCTCGCCGGCCTGGCAGCTGCGCGCCCAGCGAAGGGCGCCGAGCCGCCCGCGGCCGGGGCCAGGGGCTGCCTGCTGGTCTCATCGCGCCGGGCGGCATTGCGCATGACCGTCTCGCCCCAGGACCTGGAGCAGGCGACCCTGGCGCTGCGACCCGGGCTTGAGTTGGAGCCGGGGGACCTGGCCAGGCGCCTGGTCGAGATGGGCTACGTGCGGGAGGCGCTGGCCGAGACACCCGGCCAGTTCTCCCTGCGGGGCGGCATCCTGGACGTCTTTCCGGCCGCCGCTCGCACCCCTGTGCGGGCCGAGTTCTTCGGTCCGGAGTTGGAGACCCTGCGGCTCTACGACCCGCAGAACCAGCGCTCGGTGATGGCCACTGCCGAGGTCCTGATCCGCCCCGGCCGCGAGCTGCTGTTGGGGCCGCGGAGGGGCGAGACAGCCGCCGCGCGCCTACGCGCTGAGGCAGGCCTGGAGCACCTGCGACAGGACGTCCGCGACGACTGGGAGGAGGAGCTCGGGCGCCTTCAGCAGGGGCATGGCTTCGCCGGCGTGGAGCTGTACGGCGCCTACTTGAACTCCGGCCGTCCCTCGCTCTTCGACCATCTGCCGGAGCGGGCGCTCGTGCTGGACTTCGAGCCGGAGCGCCAGATCGCCGAGGCTCAAGAGCACGAGCGGGAGACCCTCATGCTGGCCGAGGCGGAGGCCGGCGACGGCGAGCTTCCCCCCGGCTTCGTACCGCCGCTGGTGAGCACCGACCGGCTGCTTCGGCCACCTGTCGCGGCCTGGCTCCAGCTCTCCGCCGCCGAGCCGGCCGCCGGCGAGACAGTCGACCTTGGCTGGCGCGAGCTGGACCCGGTGGTAGGCCGCCAGGACGCGCTCGCCGCTGTCGTCCAGCGCGCCGGCGCCGGGCATTCGGTGGTGCTGGCCAGCGAGCAGTCCGAACGGCTGGGTGCCTTGCTGGCCGAGGCGGGCCGGACCGAGCCCCCGGTGGCGGTGGAGCTGGACCTCGCGGCAGCGCTGCCCCGCGGACTCAGCCTGGCCGACGTCGACCTCCCGGCCGGCTGCCGCCTGGAAGCGGCGCAGATCGAGTTCTGGTCGGACGCGGAGCTGTTCGGCCGCGTCCGCCGCCAGGCCGCCCGACCGCCGCGCCGCTCGAGCCGGGGCGAGGCCACCCTACATCTGGAGTTTCAGCCCGGCGAGCTGGTGGTCCATGTCGATCACGGCATTGCTCGCTTCACCGGCATGAGGCTGATCGACAGTGACGATCCGGACGGCGGCCGGGCCCAGATCCAGCGGGAGTACCTGGAGCTGGAGTACGCCGAGGGCGACCGCCTGTTCGTGCCTGTGGAGAGCCTGGATCGCGTTCAGAAGTACCTCGGGGGAACCGATGAGCACCCGCCGCTCCACCGGCTGGGCACCGGCGACTGGGAGCGGGCGCGCTCGCGGGTCAAGAAGAGCGTGCAGGACGTGGCGGAGGACCTGCTCCGCCTTTACTCACAGAAGGAGGCGCGGCCGGGCTTCGCCTTCTCGCCTGACGTGCCCTGGCAGGCGGAGCTGGAGATGTCCTTTCCCTACGAGGAGACGCCTGATCAGCTCAATGCCATGGCTGAGATCAAGGCTGACATGGAGTCCGAGCGCCCGATGGATCGCCTGCTCTGCGGTGACGTCGGCTTCGGCAAGACCGAGCTGGCGCTACGAGCCGCGTTCAAGGCAGTGATGAGCGGCAAGCAGGTGGCTGTCCTGGCGCCCACCACAGTACTCGTGCAGCAGCACTACCAGGTGTTCTCCGCGCGGTTGGCCAAGTACCCGGTCACCATCGAGGTGCTCTCGCGCTTTCGAACCGAGGAGGAGCAGAAGCGCACGCTGGCCGGCGTGAAGGCGGGCGCTGTCGACATAGTGATCGCGACCCACCGGTTGCTCCAGCGCGACGTCAGGTTCAAGCGGCTGGGGCTGCTCATCATCGACGAGGAGCAGCGCTTCGGCGTCATGCAGAAGGAGCGGCTGCGGCGCCTCCGCGCGAACCTGGACGTGCTCTCGCTGTCGGCCACGCCCATCCCTCGCACCATGCACATGGCGGTGGTTGGCATCCGGGACATGAGCGTGGTGCAGACGCCGCCTGAAGACCGGCAGCCGATCAAGACCTATGTCACAGCGGATGACGAGGAGCTGGTCCGGGAGGTGATAAGCCGCGAGATCGAGCGCGGCGGCCAGGCGTTCTACGTCCACAATCGCGTCCGCAGCATCGACAAGGCCGCCGAGCGCGTGCGCCGGCTGGTCAAGGGCGCTCGGGTGGCGGTCGGCCACGGCCAGATGGAGGAGGAGCAGCTGGCGCGGGTGATGATCGAGTTCGCTGAAGGCCGCCACGATGTGCTCGTCTGCACCACCATCATCGAGTCCGGCCTGGACATACCCAACGTCAACACGATGGTGGTGGAGCGGGCCGATCGCTTCGGGCTCTCGCAGCTGTACCAGCTGCGGGGCAGGGTGGGGCGTTCCGGCAAGCGAGCCTATGCGTACTTCCTCTACGACCCCAAGAGGTCGCTGACCGAGGCGGCGGACAAGCGGCTGGACGTCATGTCAGGGCTGCACGAGCTGGGTCAGGGCTTCAAGATCGCGCTCCGCGACCTGGAGATCCGGGGCGCCGGCAATCTACTGGGCACGGAGCAGCACGGTGCCATCGCCGCAGTCGGATTCGAGATGTATCTGCAGATGCTTCAGGCGGCCGTGGCCAGGCTTCGCTCAGGGTCGGAGGAGGCGGAGGTCGGCGACGTGCTGACCACTCCCGACATCAACATCGATCTGCCGCTCGACCACTTCGTGCCCCGCTCCTTCATCCGCGATGAGCGTCTCCGGCTGGGCGCCTACCGCGACCTGGCCGCCGCCGAGACCGAGGCGGAGCTGGAGAGCGCGTTGCGTTCGCTGCGTGATCGCTATGGACCGGCGCCGGCGCAGCTGGGCAACCTGGTCTACTCGCTCCGTGTCAAGATCAAGGGCCAGAAGCTGGGCCTGCGCTCGGTCGCCGGCGACGGTCAGGCCATCGTGATCAAGGTGGACCCCGATCGTTACCTGGATGTCGCCGAGCTGGAGCGACGGCTGCCGGGCCGGCTCAAGATCGGACCGAACCGCCTCACCATGCGGCGCCAGGGTGAAGGCTGGCGGCAGGACCTGCTGTCCCTGCTGGACCAGATGTATGAGCTATACGAGCTGAAGGGGGTGGCAAGTTGAGCGAAGGATCGGAAAGCCAGAAGCAGGCTCAGGCGGAGCCAGAGGGAGGAGCGGGAGCTGCTGCCCAACGTCCGTACCCGCAGGATCTGAGCGCGGTCTTCCAAATCGCTCGGCGCCTCCGCGCTCAAGACGGCTGTCCTTGGGACAGGCAGCAAACCCACGCCTCCCTGCGGCCCTACCTGCTGGAGGAGGCCTACGAGCTGCTGGAGGTCTTGGACCAGGGCGACGAGGACTTGAAGCTGCGAGAAGAGCTGGGCGACGTGCTTCTGCAGGTGGCCATGCACGCCGCCATCGCCGAGGAGGAGGGCCGCTTCGACGCCAGCGACGTGTCGGTCGGCGCGGCGGCCAAGATGGTGGCCCGGCATCCGCACGTATTCGCCGGCGAGCAGGTGGCCGACGCCGAGGAGGTGCTGAAACACTGGGAGGAGCGCAAAGCCACCGAGGCCGAGCGCGCAGGCCAACCTCCTGGGCTTTCACTCGACCGGGTCCCGCGGGCTCTGCCCGCGCTCGCCTGGACCTACAACATGCAGAAGCGAGCAGCTCGCCTCGGCTTCGATCTGGAGAGCCAGGTGGCGGCGGCGGCAGCTGTTTCGGATCAGGCCAACGTGCTCGGAGCGGCAGCTCCTGATGGCGCCGCCGAGCGTGCGGTGGGCGAGCTGCTCTTCGCCGCCGTCAGTCTGGCGCGCACGCTCAAGGTCAATCCCGAGGATGCGCTGCGCTCGGCGGGCCAGCGCTACCGGGACAGGTTTGCGGCACTGGAAAGCCGGCTGCGCGCAGACGGCCGCAGCTACCGGGAGCTGGAGCAGTCAGAGCTAGCGCAGCACTGGGACGAGACTGTCCCACCTTCACACTGAAGACAGCCGACGCCATACTCGGTCTTCAGCCGAAGCTGACTACTTCGCTCTGAGCACCGCTGGGCCGCTGTGCTGCGGGCTGCCCTCGGCCCGCTCCAGAGTCACCTCGAGCCTGTAGTGCGCCGTGTCGGCGCCGGTCGTCCAGCGCATGGTCACAGGTCCTGGGCCTGACACGCTGAAAGTGCCGACAGCCAAGCGGTTCTGCTGCTCGCTGGCGTCGCCCTGGTCCACGAGCCAGCAGACGTACAGCTGCCCGGGCGGATTGGCGGGCAGACCCTCGACTGTCAGTGCCACCACCTTGCCGCTCGGGCCGTCCTCGATGCGAGCTGCACCGCTAGCGGCGCTGCCGTCGGTGGCCACCAGCCGCTGAGTCTGCGCCGCCGGCGGTGGCGCTGTGCCGCTCCCGCCAGGCGCACGCGAGTGAGAGAGGCTTGATACCGTGAGGCCGCCGACCGCCAGCAGCAGGACCGCGACCGCCCCTGCCCAAACCGGGGCCCAGCGTGGCGTCCGGCGCGGCCACGGGAGCCACGACCGGTGTCTGCCTGGCGCCCGCTCTCGCCGGACAGCCTGGAGCACGAGGCCCTCCAGGTGGGCGGGTGGCGTGACGGAGGGCGCGGCAGCCGCCACCAGTCCAGGCAGCTTGCGGAGCCCTGCCAACTCACTGGTGCACCTCTCACAGCCGTCCAGGTGGCGGCGGGTGGCCTCCAGTTCGTTGTCGCCGGCATTGCCCAGCAGGTATTCGGTCAGATCCGGATGGGTCACTGCTGACGCTCCTCGAAGGCGCGCTTGAACGCTCGCAGCGCGTGATAGGTGCGGGACTTGACGGTGCCCAATGGGATCTGCAGCCGTCCGGCGATCTCCTCCTGCGTCAAATCTCCTCCGTAGTGGAGCTCCAGCACCTGACGCTGCTGGTCCGGGAGCGAATCGAGCGCGTCGCGCACCGTCAGCGAGAGGAGCAGCTCGTCGAACTGGTCGTCCGCCCGGGCGTCGACCTCCAGCTCCGGCAGGAAGGGCCGCGAGGAGGGCCGCCGCCAGAGGTCGACCGCCAGGCGGCGGGCGATCGCGAAGACGAAGGCGCTCACCGACCCGCGCTCCGGGTCGAAGCGCGCGGCGGTGCGCCAGACGCGAAGGGACGTCTCCTGGACCAGCTCCTCGGCCAGACCTTCGTCTCCCAGGACGCGCAAGCCGAGGCCGTAGAGGCGCCGCTCATAAAGGCGATAGAGCTGTAGGAAGGCGTCCTCGCGCCGGTCCCGTCCCACCGCCAGGAGCAGCGCCGCCTCGGTGGAGGGCTCAGTCTCGCGCTGAACTGCTGGTTCTGCCGCGCTGTGCAGGGCGGTGTGCGCTGGGGCCGCTCTCGGTCGGTTCAGCACCAGACCGACGGTGGGCGCCTCCGTCTGTGCATACAACTTGCCGCCGAGTACGGACTCACAGCACGAAAGGGTTCAAACCACCGAGGTGAACCTTCGTGAAGCGCCACACCGTAGAGCAACGCAGGCGGCGACAACGCTGTCCGGCTAAGGGCCATAGCCGGATTCGTCTCGCCAGTCGCAGCACCTGTCAACCACTTCTAGAGGAACCAATGAATCGTATGCGAATGACCACGCCTGTTTTGGCGGCCGCCGGATTGTCTCTGTGGGCAGCCGCAGCTTGCGGCGGCGCCACCAACCAGAGCGATGTCAGTGCCGCTGCGGCCACCCCTAGACCGACTCTTACTACTGCCGTCAGGGGAAATCTCGGCGAGGTTCTGACTGACGGTCAGGGCCGCACCCTCTATCACTTCCTGCCCGAGAAGGACGGGAACGTCTCCTGCACCGGCAGCTGCGCGACCATCTGGCCGCCGCTGCTGGTCCCTGCGAGCGCGAGTCAGAAGCAGTCTTCGGGTCTGCCCGGAACCGTCGGTGTTGTCACGCGGCCCGACGGCGGCACCCAGGTCACCTACGACGAGTGGCCGCTCTACACCTTCAGCGGGGACGGGCGCCCGGGGGATGTGACGGGGCAGGGGATTGCCGGAGAGTGGTTTGCGCAGACCGCGCAGACCCCAGTCGACCAGGACAACGACCACGATGGGACGGCGCCCCCAACTCCCTCTCCAGCTGCCGCGCCGGGTCCCACCGCCGCACCAGCGCCGCTGCCGCCAGCCGGCCAGGCGCCGGTCCCAGCACCGCCGCCGGCCGTGCCCACCGCGCGACCTGCGTTTAACGATGGCGACGCGGACAACCGCGGCGGCGCCAGCGACGGCGACGGCAACGGCTGACCTCTTTCCCTTCCGAGCGCCCCTGCGCCGCATCCCTGCGGCGTGGGGGGCCAACCCCCGGCGCTGGCGGATCGTTCCGCATGCGCGAGCGAGAACCCGAGGAGGTACGCCGCTCAGAGCTGATTGAGCATCCGCTGGGTGGGGACTTTCACCTGCCGAAAGTGAAGACTTTGAGATGGCCATTGACACGGAGGCGGACGCGCGGGCCACAGGCCCTCAGGGTGCTTAGCAAATAGTCCCTTGCTCAGGGTGTCCATTACTGCCGTGGCGGTTCGTCGTAGCAGTGGAACCGGCGGGAGCAGCAGACCACATGAAGGAGGAGACGACATGAAGTACGCGATGACCTGCGGCCGCGCGGCCTGGGAGGACGACAGCGCCTTCCCGGAGTCTGCGAAGCAGGAGATGTACGGAGCTGCAGTGGAGTGGTTCGGCCGGCTTGCCGCTCAGGGCAAGGTCACGGGCGGCGAGCAGCTCCAGGGACCCGAAACCGCGAGAACCGTGGCACTGACAAAGGGGGGTGGCTCAACAGTCGTCGATGGCCCGTTCTTGGTGGATGGCAAATTGGCGCTGGGCGGTTACATAATCCTCGAAGTCGCCGACTTCGACGAAGCAATCGCGCTGACCCGCACCTTTCCAATTCCGGAGAGCAAAGTCGAGGTCCGGCCGGTCATCGAGCGCTAGTCGCAAGGCGGGGCGGCCGGGCTCAACGTGAGCTCGGCCGCCTCTGCAGATCAGGGAGATCGGCCACTAGGCGGAGGTTCAGACGCGCGCGGTCAAGGGACATGCCGGTTGCAATCCGCGCGTGGACCCGACAGTCGCTGTTATAGTGGAGCGGTTCGCGCGATTCCTGCATTTCGTTCCTGCACTTCGTCCAACCACCTGATCCACCATGCGCCAACGCACTGCCTCTGTCAGCAACGGCCGGTTCAACCGGCGTCTCCCTCTCGCGCACGAGTGGGTGGCGGTAGTCGCCATCGCTTTGGCAGTGCTGTGGATCCTCCTCTCCTTCGCCCAGGAACTGCGCTTCACCAACGGCCTGAAGCACCAGGCGAGCGACTTGAGCAGTCAGAACGCAGTGCTTCAGAAGCAGAACGACAGCTACCGCCGGGACATCGCGGCGTCCAACTCGGGGGCAGCCGCGGAAGAGGAGGCGCGTCAGAACGGCTACGCCAGGCCCGACGAGCGGCAGTTCGTGGTCGGGCAGCCGCCCGGTCCGCCCTCGCCGCCCCTGGCGAGCCACTCTCAGCCCGGGCGCCAAACCCCCGAGGCCAACCCTCTGCAGCGGTTCTGGAACTGGCTCAGCGGCCGCTGATTTTGCGCCCCCAAGCCGGTATGATCTATGCCGTGCGGTGGAGCAGTGGAAGCTCGTCGGGCTCATAACCCGAAGGTCGTTGGTTCGAATCCAACCCGCACAACTTCACTGTCCCAGACAAGAGCGCTTCGGGCCCGGAGCGCTCTTTCATTCTCCAAACGGGAGTAGCAAGGATCAATAAGCGAAAGCGCGTGGCACTCGGCAAGCACAGGTTGAAGAAGCGCAAGACGAAGGCTCGGGCCCGCTCCTAGCCCTCCGGGGCGGCGTAGCTCAGTGGTAGAGCGCACGACTCATAATCGTGTGGTCGGTGGTTCGATCCCACCCGCCGCCACCACAGCCACTGCAGCGGCGCCGGCCGACCGCTTGACAAGCCACGGCACCGGGCCCGCGGCATCATCTGCCGGTGGCCGACACCAGCCGCCAAACGAAATACCTCCTGCCAAGAGGAGCCGAGGCTCCGTCAAACGCCGGCGCGTGCTGATCGAGCTGGCGGGCGATCTCTCACTGGTGGCGGGCCGGAGAGTCCTCGTGGCAGTCTCCGGAGGGCCCGACTCGACAGCCCTGCTGCGCTGGCTGCTGGAGCACGGCGTCGAGGTGAGCGCGGCTCACTTCGATCATGGCCTGCGACCGGAATCGGCTTCTGAAGCCGATCAGGTGCAGCGCCTCGCCGCCCGCCTGGGCGTTCAGCTGATCAGTAAACGCCGGAGCGTCCCGCTCGCCCGCGGCAACCGCCAGGCCGCCGCGCGGGCGGCCCGCTATGAGTTCCTGAGCACCGCCCGGCGGGACGCCGGCGCCGAGGTGGTGGCGCTCGCCCACACCGCCGACGACGTGGTGGAGGGCGCTCTCATGCACCTGAGTCGCGGAGCTGCGCTGGCCGGGCTCCGGGGAATGCCGAATGTGAGAGGCCATCACGTCCGCCCCTTCTTGGCTGTGTGGCGCAGTGACATCGAGCGCTATCTCAGCGAGCGGGGGGAGACGCCCGTGCGCGACCCTACGAACCGGGAAGTGCAGCGATCCCGCCGGGCCTGGGTCAGGCACGTCCTGCTCCCGCAGCTCAGCTCGGATCGGCCGGGGCTCGAGCGGCGCATCTGGCGGGCGGCTCAGGCCGCCGCCGCGCGGCAGGAGGATCTGGAGACCGGTGCCCAGGCCCTCCTGAACGAGATCTGCAGCGGTGCAGCCCCGACGCTGATTCTTGCCCGAGCGCGGTTGCTCAAGGCTCCGAAGTCCGTGCGCCTGGAGGCGTACCGCCAGGTTTACGGTCAGCTCGCGGGCCTGCCCGGCCTGAACCGTCGCCAGCTCGAGCAGTCGGACCAGCTGACCAGGAGCGGCAGCACCGGTCAGAGCTGCGATCTCCCGCGCAGGGTTAGTTTCCACGTCGAACGGGAATCCGTAACCGTGCTTGTGGAGCAACCCCCACCCACGTACCGCCTGTCGATGCGGCCCTGTGCGGGCTGTCCGGATCCCCTGGCCGCACATCTCCGCTCGGATCTCGAGCTCCATCTGGGCAAGCGCGCACCCGGTTTGCGCCTGCGCCCGAGCGAGGCAGGCAGCCGCAAGCTACAGGACGTCCTGACCGATGCCGGAGTTCCCCGGCGGCTGCGCGACGAGTGGCCCCTGGTGTTCGCGGGAGAGCGCCTGGCCTGGGTACCGGGCGTGGCGATGGATGTGGACCTGGCAGCCGTTCCTGGCGCGCCGGGAATGCATGTCAGCGTTGAGCCGGTTGGTGGTGACGTGGGACAGGCCGCCGGTGACAGCGCCGCAACCCAACTTCTCGAACTCCAGACACGCCCCGATCCGCGAGCGGGTGGCCGCCAGGGGCGGTGCTAGTATCAAGAACACCATCAACTTGGAGACCCCTTTTTCGTGACTCGCATCCCCCGCTCCGCTGCGCTTTACATCATGGTGGCCCTGGGCCTGCTCGCTGTCTTCTACTTCACTTTCCAGAGCATTGAGAGCGGCACCAAGGGCGACGAGTGGACCTACTCCCAACTACTCACGGCGGCCGACCACGGTGAGCTGAGCAGCGTCGACATCAAGGGCACCACCGCCACAGTCATCTCCAAGAAAGACGGCGTCCGACATGACGTGACGCTCGGTGACTCAACGCAGAACCTGGAGCAGATCCTGCATAACGACAACGTCTCCTTCAAGTACAGCAGTGCCAACACGGGGCTCGGCTACCTGCTCGCGCTGGCGCCCAACCTCATAGTCCTGCTGCTGATCGGTGGCTTCATGTACTACATCCTTCGCCAGACGCAGAGCGGCAACAACCAGGCCATGTCGTTCGGACGCTCGCGAGCGCGACTGGTGGCAGGCGATAAGCCGACAGTCACCTTTGCCGATGTGGCAGGCGTGGATGAGGCCAAGCAGGAGCTGACCGAGATCGTCGAGTTCCTCAAATTCCCTGAGAAATTTGTCGCGCTGGGTGCGCGCATTCCGAAGGGCGTCCTCATGGTGGGCCCCCCCGGAACGGGCAAGACGCTGCTCAGCAAGGCTGTCGCGGGCGAAGCAGGCGTTGCCTTCTTCAGCATCTCAGGCTCTGAGTTCGTGGAGATGTTCGTCGGTGTCGGTGCCTCCCGCGTGCGCGACCTGTTCGACCAAGCGAAGAAGAACAGCCCATGCATAGTGTTCGTGGACGAGATCGACGCAGTCGGCCGCCAGCGCGGCGCCGGCTTGGGCGGCGGCCATGACGAGCGCGAGCAGACCCTGAACCAGCTGCTAGTGGAGATGGATGGCTTCGACACCGGTACCCATGTGATCGTCATCGCTGCCACCAACCGACCTGACGTGCTGGATCCGGCGCTGTTGCGGCCGGGCCGCTTCGACCGTCATGTCACCCTCGACCGGCCCGACATCAAGGGCCGCCGCCAGATACTTGACGTGCACGCCCGCAACAAGCCGCTGGAGGCAGCCGTCGACCTGGAGGTGCTGGCCCGGCAGACGCCAGGCTTCAGCGGCGCCGACCTGGCCAACCTCATCAACGAGGCAGCCATCCTCACGGCTCGCGCCAACAAGAAGGTGATTGGGATGGAGGAGGCGGAGGAGGCGATCGCCAGGGTCATCGCCGGGCCTGAGAAGAAATCGCGTCGAATCTCCGAAAAGGAGAAGGAAGTGATCGCCTACCACGAGGTCGGTCACGCCCTGGTCATGAAGGCTTTGCCCCTCTGCAACCCCGTCCACAAGGTGAGCATCATCAGCCGCGGTCAAGCTCTGGGCTGGACGTTGAGCCTGCCGACAGAGGACAAATACTTGGTGAGCAAAGAGGAGCTGAGGCAGGAGATCGCCGGCACCATGGGCGGTAGAGCGGCGGAGGAGATTGTCTTCGGCGACGTCACCAGCGGCGCCGAGAACGACATCCAGCGCGCCACCGCCATGGCTCGACGAATGGTCACGCAATGGGGCATGAGCGAAAAGCTCGGCACTGTGACCATGGGCCAGAAGGACGAGCTTGTCTTCCTGGGCCGGGATTTGGGCGAGCAGCGCAATTACTCAGAGGAGGTGGCTGCCATCATCGACGAAGAGATCAAGTCCTTCGTGAGCGGTGGCTTCGAGGTGGCCAAGCGGATCCTCACCGAGCAACGAGCTCAGATGGACCGGGTGGTTCAGCGCCTGAAGCAGGTGGAGACCATCGACGCGGCCGAGCTCGACCAGCTGGTTGCCGGGGTGCCGGCCCAGGCAGCTCAGGAGGTCGGCTGACAGCGTTCCTCGCATGCCGTGGGAGCGCGGAGGCTGAACGCGGCCCGATTCGGTCTGAACTTGACTTCAGCGCGGCTGGCGCTGGTATCATGGGCATTCGTTTTGGCGCGGCTTCTGTTTTGGAGCCGTCGGCTGCGCAGTGGGGTGGCCGGGCAGCACCTGACGACCAAGACCAACAAGATTTTGTGAAGGAGCCCAGGGATATTTGTCTGAGGATGTAGGCGCGGTCATGACCGAGGAGAAGGACTCCTCGATGATGACGATGGAAGATTATCTTCGCGATGATCAGGACGCTTTCGGAGCGCCCAAGCATGGCGACATAGTGGACGGTGTGGTCGTCCGCGTGGATGCCGACGAAGTCCTGGTCGACATCGGCGCGAAGGCCGAAGGCATCATCTCGGGCCGCGAGCTTGGCTTTAAGGGAGATCCCGACCAGGAACTGAGCCCGGGCGAGACCATCAAGGTCTACGTCCTTCAGCCGGAGAACGAGGAGGGCAACGTAGTCCTCAGCCTCCGCCGCGCTAGGGCCGAGACGACCTGGCTGGTCGCCGCCGAAAAGCAGGAGAACGGCGAGGTGATCGAGGCCGAGGTTCGCGAGCAGAACAAGGGCGGCCTGATAGTCAACGTGCTCGGCCTGCGCGGCTTCCTGCCCTCCAGCCAGGTAGGCCGCAATCAGTCAGCCACCGCCGAGCAGCTGGTGGGCCAGCGCATCCTGGTCAAGATCCTGGAGGTCAACCGCAAGCGAAACCGCCTGATCGTCAGCCAGAAGGCAGCCGAGGACGAGGATCGCGCCAAGAAGCGCGAGAACCTGTTCAGCCGCGTCCAGGTCGGCGATGTGGTCAGGGGCACTGTCAGCGGACTCACCACCTACGGGGCCTTTGTCGATATCGGCGGCGCTGATGGGCTGATCCACATCTCGGAGCTCTCCTGGGACCGCGTCAGCCGCGTCACCGACGTGCTGACTGTCGGCCAGGAGATCGACGTCAAGGTCATCAAGCTGGACGCCGACCAGACCCGCATCAGTCTCTCGCTGCGCCAGCTGGAGGAGGATCCCTGGGAGCGCCTGGTCAGGACGGTGCCGGTCGGCGAGATAGTCAGCGGCCAGGTGACGAAGACCAAGAAGTACGGCGCCTTCCTCCAGATCATGTCCGGCATCGAGGGCCTGCTTCACATCTCCGAGCTCTCCTGGGATCACGTCGAGAAGACCGAGGACGTGCTCAAGGTGGGTGAGGACATCCAGGTCAAGGTGATAGGTATCGACACCGCCCGCCGGCGCGTCTCCCTGTCGTTGAAGCAGCTGGCCGGCCAGCCACCGGGCTACCGCGGCGGCGGCACCTACGTCTTCGACGACTGACTGCCTGAACCGGGGCAGCGGACCTCGACCTGACGCTCCAACGCTGACGGCAAAAGCTGAGCCTGCCGGCCTGGCGGCCCTGTTCGACTTCTCACCCCGGCTGCGCTTGCGGCCGATGTACGTGGGCCAGGCCCGCCGGCTGCTGGCCGGCGACGACGCGCTTGCGGCCGACAGCTCAGGCTGGGCACCCGGCTACCCCAGCGAGGAGACCTTGCAGGCTGCGCGGATGCTGGTCCGGCAGGCCGAGGCCGGTGAGCTGGAGCGCGGCTTCGGCGTGTACCTGGTGGTGCGCCGGAGCGATGACCTAGTCATCGGCGGCATAGGCTTTCACGGCAGGCCCGAGAGGGGCCAAGTGGAGGTGGGGTACGACGTGACGCCGAGCGCTCGGGGCCAGGGCTATGCCACCGAAGCTTTGCGGGCACTGGCCGGCTGGGCGCTGCAGCAGCCCGGCGTGCAGGCGGTGCTGGGCCGGACGGAGGCCGGGAACGTCCCCTCCTTGCGCGTCCTGGCGAAGGCGGGCTTCGTCCCTTGCGGCGGCCCTGACGCTGAGGGCCTGTTCTCCTTCGAGCGGCGGAACGGCGGTCTGAGCACTGGCGGCTGAAGGTGATCATCTGTGACGTCAGCCCCCGCGACGGGCTGCAGAACGAGAGCAGGACGCTCAGCCCTGGCATCAGGGCGGACCTCGTCCGACGACTTGCGGCAGCGGGCGTCCCGCGCATCGAAGCGGTCAGCTTCGTCAACCCCGCCCGCGTGCCGCAGATGAGTGGCGCTGAGGAGGTCCTGAAGCTGGTCGAGAGGCGGCCGGCCGTCGTCTACGCCGGGCTGGTCCTGAACGAGCGCGGCTTCGACAGGGCTGTGAGCGCCCAGGTGGATGAGGTCCACTACGCTTTCCCACTCACCGACCGGTTCGCGCGGGAGAACCAGAACACCACTGTGGCTCAGGCCATCGATCTCTCGCGCCGCCTGGCCGCCCGGGCTCGCGAGCGTCAGATCCCCTTCACTGTGACTCTCAGCGCCGCCTTCGGTTGTCCCTTCGAGGGCAGGGTGCCGGCGGCCAAGGTCCTCCGGGTGGCAGAGCAGCTGCAGACGGAGCCGCCCGCCGAGCTGGTCCTAGCGGACACGATCGGGGTTGGGGTGCCGAGCCAGGTGAGAGAGTTGGTGACGGGCCTGGCGGGCCTGGGCGTCGCGCAGATCGGCTGCCACTTCCACAACACGCGCAACACTGCGGTCGCCAACGCGGTGACGGCGCTCGAGTGCGGTGCCACCGTGCTGGACGCCTCGGTTGGCGGCACCGGCGGCTGCCCCTTCGCGCCCCGGGCTGGCGGCAATGTGGCCACCGAGGATCTGCTCTACACGCTGCACGGCATGGGCATCGCCACTGGCATCGACCTCGACGCCATGATCGCCCTCGGTCATTGGCTCGGCGAGCAGCTCGGCCGCGAGCTGCCGAGCCAGGTGGGACGGGCCGGCACGTTTGCCCCGGTAGCCGGCTGACGCCCGCGCTCAAAATGCGAGCCATCACGCCGGCAGCGAGGGAGGCGCTGCTGGGCAAGAGTGAAATGAACTGAGCTGATCGACCGTTATAGTGATGTCAGCCTGCGCTGAACAGGCCTGACATTCGTATTCACAGGAGGTGCCCGCCCCCACCGCAACCAAACCGTCCGGCCAGGAGGAACAGCTTTGTACCCGCCCTTTGAACGCTTCACAGAACGCGCCAAGAAAGTCCTGACTCTGGCTCAAGAAGAGGCCGAGCGGTCGCATCACAGCTATATCGGCACCGAGCACCTGTTGCTGGGCCTGCTCCGCGAAGGCGACGGCCTGGCGGCGAAGGTGCTCAACAACCTCGGAGTGGAGATCGGCAAGGTCAGGCAGACCATCGAGTCTGTACTGGGCCGCAACGAGCGGATAGTGATCCAGCAGATCATCCCCACCTCGCGCGTGAAGAAGGTGATCGAGATCTCCTTCGAAGAGGCCCGGCGCATGGGCCACAACTACGTTGGCACGGAGCATTTGCTGCTGGGCCTGCTGATCGAGGGCGAGGGTATCGCCGCCCACGTGCTGGAGGACCTGGGTGCCAGCCTGGACAAGGTTCGCGCCGAGACGGAGCGCATGCTCCACGACTCGACAGTGGAGGAGTCCGAGCCCAAGCCCAAGAAGCCGTCGAAGACGCCCCTGTTGGATCAGTTCGGCAGGGATCTGACGGAGCTGGCGCGGAAGAACAGCCTGGACCCGGTGATCGGTCGGGAGATGGAGATCGAGCGGGTGATCCAGGTCCTCTCCCGGCGGACGAAGAACAACCCGGCCCTGATCGGGGAGCCTGGGG